>CAXTRL010000129.1:0-9283 GCA_964246575.1 uncultured Armatimonadales bacterium | reverse complement strand
CATGGGTCAGGTTGCACTTGCCGCCGCCGGAGATCAGTATCTTCATCCCCAGCCGGTCGTTCTTTTCCAGCAGCGTGACCTGTGCGTCGCCCTCCGCCGCCCGCTGCGCCGCCAGCATCCCCGCCGCCCCGCCGCCAATTACTATTACTTCAGAATTCATCGTTACCATTTTTCATAAGCATGAGTCGTCAACCGTAGGTTATGAAACACAAAGACGCCGGTGCCGTCTGGGTTCAATCTCCGATAGGCTATACCTGCCCAGCCGTCCAGCCTGACCGTGACCTGTTGCGGATTAGCGCCAAGTTGCGGGAGGTTCGGCTTGTTAAATATCTCCACATTTGTGATCTTAGCGGCTTCTTTAGAGAGAGGCACTCGCGTCCAGCCCCGTACATAAAGGTCCTTGCCGTGCTTCACAACCGGCCAACTCATCTCCGTGATCGGGTCATTAACTTCTGGCTGTGCTTCCTGTGTGTACCTACTCGTCGCTGCGACTGAGATGCCACCAACACTGCAATACACTGTCTTGCCATCAGGAGTTTCCGCTAAAGTCGTAACTACCGGACTCGGTAACGCAGGATTAAGCGCCAAAATACCCGGTTCAACATGATAAGGATCAGTGCCTGGAACCAGTTGACTGCTTTGCGCTTGTAGACTGTTTTGCGCTTGCGTCAAGATGCCGCTGTTGATGCCAATGCCTAGCAAAATACCGACGAGGCCAAGCGCCAAAACAAATCGCCGTCCGCGTGATTGGCGCTCCTTTTTAGGCTTTGCCTGCCGCCATGCCTGCACTTCCGCCAGCACTTCTTCCGGCGTTACGTCCAGCCCCAGTTCTTCAACAGCGTCGCCGATGGCGATTGTTCCCGGCTGGCCTTCTTTGCGGATTTGCAGCGCCGTGATCGCCGCCGCTAGTTCTTCCGGCGTCACGCGCACTTTGGAAGCAGGCGAACTTGGCGATTGTGAGATGTCTTCGTGTTTGAGCATAAGTGTCTACCGAAAGAACCTACCCCGGTTCGTTCCTCACCGACCCTCCCGAAGCGGGAAGGTAAGGAGCTTTCAGAAAAGATGGTGCTGGGCGCAAACAAAGGTGAGAGGGCGCAGCAAGCAACGCCCCTACATCCTAAACTCTTTGCCTTCCCGCTTCGGGAGGGTCGGTGAGGAACGAACCGGGGTGGGTTCCTACCGCCCCGGCGTCAGCGTCGTAAACGGGTCGGGCTGGAAGTCCGGGACGGTGATGCTGGAATAGTTACTGTCGCCGCCGGATTTCTGCAAGGGGATATCATCCACGCGCAAGATAATCCTTGAAGTAGCTTCATCGTGCAACTCGCCGGAATCATCGTCGTTGTAGACGGGAAGCGCTTTGCCGACAAGCGACGTTAGTGAGTCCGCGCTGGCCGTGAACCCGTGCAGGTAGACATGGTCGTGCATCTTCACTACTGTCCAACGGCTGCCGCTTGGGTTCTCACTGACCAGGATTTGCGCGGCAGGTCTGCCTTCGGAGATTTGCCGCAGCGCATTGTCGTCGGCGTAAGCCTCGGTGCCGTTGGGGATCTGAGAGAACGGGCGCAAGATGGGTGAGTCATTAGAAAAGTGCTTCTTGGTCAAAAGGGACGGACTAAAGCCGTGGGGGGTGAAGTTATGCGGAATAACACCGGTACCCATCAGCGCACCGATGACAAGGGCCGGGGCAAGAAGGCGACGCCAGCCACGCGGGCGCACGCGCACCACCGGCATACTCACTCTGAGGGGTTGAGCGGCTTGCTGCGGCTGCTTCGTTGGGGCGGCTTTGGGCAAAGCCGTTTTCTCCCGCTGTGCTTGCACCTCAGCCCAGATCTCCTCCGAGGTCGAGTCAAGGTGCAGATCGGAAATGGCCTGGTCGATGGGAATAGTCCCGGCCAAATGCGCGGCCTCGGCCTGCTTTCGGGCTTCAATGGCGGCGAGGGCGGCGTTGAGTTCGTCCGGCGTCACGCGGGGCGCACCGGGAGACGGCTGGGACGGCTGTTCGGCTTCTTGATTCTTGAGCATGGGACAGGCTCCGTTTCGCACATGGATTCATACGGCGTTATACGTCACCATTGTTCGCGGTCAGGGGCTGATTCTCCTGCGCGTGGCGGGTGAACAGCAGGCGGCGGATGCGGCGGCCCGTGACTTCGGCGACGGCGACGTCGAAGCCGTCCAGGCGGACGGAGGCCCCGTGGCGCGGGGGCAGGCGCAGCTCGTGGAGGGCGTAGCCGCCGATGGTGTCGTAATCGGCGGGGTTGCTGATGGGGACGCCCAGCGTTTCAGAAACTTCGTCGAGTGCAACCGTGCCGGCGACGGAATACGCGCGGCCTGCGTCATCTAAGGGCAGCAGGGGCGGGGGCTGGTCATGCTCGTCTTGGATCTCGCCGATCAGCTCTTCAATGATGTCTTCCAGTGTGACCATGCCCGCCGTGCCGCCATATTCGTCCACGACGACCGCTTGATGCGTGTGGCTTTTTTGCAGTTCTTTCAGCAGCTCGTCTATCGGCTTGGTTTCCGGGATGCCGATAATCTCGCGCTTGATGCTTTTGATACTGGCGTGAGGATCGCCGGCAATCGCCAGAAGATCTTTGATATGCACCATGCCGATCACGTGGTCCCGGTCGCCGTCGCACAGCGGATAGCGCGTGAAGCCGTTTTCAGTGGCGACTTCAATATTGCGCCCGATGCTCCAGGTGGTAGACAAGTAGACCATGTCCACGCGCGGCACCATGATTTCTTTGGCCTGCGTGTGGGCAAAGTCAAAGACGTTTTCGGCGATCTCGATTTCCGATGGCCTTAGCTCCCCCTGGCTATGAGAGTGGGCCATGATCGCCAAGATTTCTTCTTCCGAATGCGCCTGCTCGTGGCCGTCGCCCGGCTCAATATGCTGTGGGCGGGCTATTGCTTTTGCCGCTCTTTCGAGAATAATGATCAGGGGATAGCCCAGCAGCAAAAACAGCTTCATCGGGCGGGACACGGCCAGCGCCGTTTTCTCAGTGTGCGCGATTACCCACCACTTCGGCAGCAGTTCACCGAACGTGATATGGAAAAACGTAATCAGCACAAAGCCGAGGCCGATGGCGATCACATGGGCGGACTCAGACTGCGGCGCGATGCCGACGGCCTGAAAGACACCGCGCAGAAGATGAGCGACGGCAGGCTCGCCAATCGCACCGAGCGCCAAAGACGCCAGCGTCACGCCAAGCTGCGTTCCCGATAAGTAGGTGTCGAGGCGTTTAAGCAGGTCTTGAACGGCGCGGGCCGGCACGCTGCCTGCCTCGACAAGCTCGGCGATGCGCGTTTGGCGAACACGAATAAGCGCAAACTCTGCGGCGACAAAGAAGGCGTTGCAGGCGACCAGCGCGAGTGTCAGCGCCAGCATCAGGAGGTCATGGGAAGCAAAGTTTTGTGAAGGAGGTTCCATAATGGTGCCTGCATCTGCGCTGCACGCTGCGCTCCCGGCTTATCGCTTTGCCGGAAAAGAAAAAGTCCTTTGAATTTGGGTTCGCAATTACGGCCTATTGTACCCAGTGCAAGCAAAAAAACCTCACCCCGGCGCAAGCGCTGGGGTGAGGTGCTACGTCAGCAGCAGCGCCTTACGCACGATTGTCAGCGTTTCCGAGGCGGCGGCGCGGGCGGTTTCTGCGCCTGCCTTGAGAACGCCTGCGACATACGCAGGGTCGGCTTCGAGTTCCGCCCGGCGGGCGCGGAGCGGAGTCAGGCTTTCATTGATGATCTCGGCCAGCTCTTTTTTGGACTGCCCGCAGCCGCGCTCCCCGGCCCGGCATTCGTCCCACTGCGTCTGATAGTTCGCGGGATCATAAACCCGGCGCAGCTTGCAGGCGACGCAGCCTTCGGGAACGCCGGGATCGGTCAGATGGATTTTGGTCGGCGTCGTAAACGCCGAATTGATCTTCTTTTGCGTCTGCTTCGGCGTGTCCGACAAATAAATGGCGTTGTCGTAAGACTTGCTCATTTTGCGCCCGTCCATGCCCGGCAGTTCCCCCGTAAACTCGTTGATGACGGCATCCGGCTCCGGGAAAACGTCTTCGTCAACCAAATGATTAAAGCGCCGGGCGATCTCCCGCGAGATTTCAATGTGCGCGGCTTGATCGCGTCCGACGGGGACGGCGTGGGCGCGGTAAATAATAATATCGGCGGTTTGCAGCACCGGGTAGCCTAACAGGCCGTAGGAAACCTGCGTGTCGTTTTCTTTGACCAACTCCCGCTTTTCTTTGTAAGTCGGAACCCGCTCCAGCCAGCCGACCGGCGTCACCATCGACAGCAGCAGGTGCAGCTCAGCGTGTTCGGGAACATCGGACTGCCGGAAGATCGCGCACTTATTCGGGTCAAGTCCTGCCGCTAGGTAGTCAATGGCGGTCTGGCGGGACGCTTCGGCGATGTCAAAACGCTTCTCGGCCACCGTGGTCAGCGCGTGCCAGTCGGCAATAAAGCAGAACATCTCGTACTCGTCTTGCAGGTTAATCCAGGACCGCAGCGCCCCTTCCAGATTGCCCAAATGCAGCCGCCCCCCGCCGGTCGGCTGCATTCCCGAAAGTAGTCTTTTTTTAGTCATAGCGATTGTTGGTCGTGTTGCGTGTAAGAGCCACGGGTTAAAACCCGAGGCTAAGAAAAGCACACCGTCCAGGGGACGTTAGGAGTTAATGACGAAAGGCTTTTTCCTCCGTCTTCACGTCGCCTCGACGGTGTGCATTTTCCAGCCTCGGGTTTCAACCCGTGGCTTTTATCTGGCTTGCTTTGCTTCTATTGCCCCGGCCCAGCCTTTTGCGCCGCATTTTGATACTCAGAAATCGCGTTCGCTGTGCCGGTCAAGTCCTTGTGGCTGGCGTCGTCTGCGGCGATGTTGTGCCAGGCCAGGCTGATGTTGTACCAGGTGTCGTGTGGGTTTGAGCCATGCTTCAAGCTGGACTGATACCACCCAATTGCCTGGGCGTAATGCTTGCGGTCAAACTCGCGGTTGCCCTTCCAAAAGGTCCAGTCACCCGACCAGGGCTGCCAGGTGCAGGCCAGGACGCAGGACATCAGCAGCAGCGCGAGCGGCGCGGCCCAGAGGTAGCGGCGGCGAGGGGAATAAAACAAAGATCCGATGCACAGACCGAACAAAAAGCCGCCGCCATGTGCACCGTTCGCAATGCTCAGAAAATGCAGGTAGGTTGCCGCTACGCAGAACAAACCCCAAAGAATAAAAACGCGCAAGTTGTCGCGCGTCGCCACGGCACGCCAGGCAGCATCGTACCCGCGTCCGGCCCACATCAGGCCGAACATAGCATAGATAACGCCCGACATCCCGATCCCGGTCGTGCCGGAAACCAGCAGCTCCGTAGCAGAGCCGACGGCGGCCGCGGCCACCAGAAACGTGAGATAAGTCAAAGGCGGCAGCGTCCGCTCGAGAATGCGTCCAAGCTGGACCATCCAAAGCATGTTAAACAGCAGATGCATCACGCCGCCGTGGATAAAGACCGTGGTGACGAGGCCCCAAACGTGGCCGTTCCAAACTTGTTCCGGCCCAACATAGCCAAAATTGCCGACGGCATACAGCAGCGATCCGGGCTGACTGCCGCCCAGCATGGACGCTCCGGTGATAACAACCGACAGTGCGACCAGCAGATACGTCAAAATCGGCACTTGCGCCAGCGGGTCCGCCTTGCGCGGCCTTGATTGGGAGAAGTCCCAGGAATCCGGCATAATTTGCTCCTAAGTGAGCCGTTCCGGGATAATGTCCAGGCGCACGATGTCGTCCAGCGTTTCGCGGCGGGAGACGAGATCAGCGTGGCCGTTTTGGACAAACACGCAGGCAGGCTTGGTGAACCGGTTGTAATTGGACGCCATCGCATAGTTATATGCACCAGTGGACTGCACGGCCAGAATATCGCCGGGTTCCAGCGGCTGCGTCTGCGCGGCTTGAATGAGAATGTCGGTCTCGCAATGCTTGCCGGCGACGGCGACGGTCTGAGTTTTCGGTTCCCCGGCATGACCCGCGTTCAGCACTTCATACACGGCATCGTAAAGCTGCGGGCGGGGGTTGTCCGACATGCCGCCGTCAATCGCGGCGTAAGTGCGCGTCCCATTGGGAGCATCGGCCACAGCGACTTTCTTCAGAACGCCGACCGTGTACAGGGTCGTTCCCGCTTCGCCGACCAGCGTTCGGCCCGGCTCCTGCCACAGCATCGGCTCGGGAATGTCATATTTTGCAAGCGCGGATTTGAGTGCCGAGACAATTGTTTCTGCGAACTCGTCATACGTCGGCGGCTGCTGCTCTTCGGTGTAGCGGATGCCGAGGCCGCCGCCGATGTCCAAGACTTCAGGCAACCAGCCGGTGGCGTCGGCGACTTTCCGCAGAAAGCCGACCATGATGTCAATCGCCTGCTCGTGCGTGTTCGCGTCGAGTAGCTGCGAGCCGATATGGCAGTGCAGGCCGATGATCTGAAGCGCCGGAGCCGATCCAAGCGCTTCCGTGACCGCGTCCAATGCCGCGCCGGAAGCGGCAGACAGGCCGAACTTCGTGTCTTCCTGCCCTGTGCGAATGCGCCGGTGGGTATGCGGGTCAATGCCCGGCGTCACGCGAATGAGTATCTTTTGCGACTTGCCCTGCGCTTTCGCCAGCGCCGCCAGCCGGCGCAGCTCGGCGAGATTGTCCACGACAACGCAGCCGACGCCGTGTTCCAGCGCCATTTCCAGTTCCGCCAGTGACTTGTTGTTGCCGTGCAGCAGGACGCGGTCCATCGGAAAGCCGGCCTTGACGGCGGTATACAGCTCGCCTGCCGACGCAACATCTAAACTTAAGCCTTCCGACTCAATCACTTTGCAGATCGCCAAATTCAAATACGCTTTGGACGCAAACGAGATGTCGTTCTTGGGGTAACGCGCCGCGAACGCCGCTTTGTACCGGCGGCAGTTGTCCCGGATGACGCCTTCGTCCATCACATACAGCGGCGTCCCAAAGTCCCGCGCCAGTTCCAGCGTATCGCACCCGCCGATTTCCAAATGCCCCTGCGCGTTGACGCGCTGGCTGCCAAGCAGCATAATCCCGTTCTCCCGTTCTAACTCACAAAAAAGGCCCGTGCCGCCGAAAAGCGGACGAGTTTCATGCCTTGATTCTAGCACGAGACGGGCGGCAAAGTCAAGAAATCCCGCAGGTTTGACAGCAAAGACACAGGCAGGCCGCACCGAAGATAACAACAGGAGAACTTTGATGTCCATTACCGATACAATCAGCTCGGTCGCGGCGGCAAACCCAGTCGTCGGCGTCGCAGTTGCCAAGCAAAGCCTCGGCAGCGCCATTTTGTCCGGCCTGACCAGCGGCGATACGGATACCGCGCCCTTGCTGGCCGCCATCAGCAGCCAGGCCGAGCAAGTCAACACGCTGATGGCAAGCGCACAGCCGCATCTCGGCCAGAACGTCAACGCAAGCGTATAAGCACGCGAAAGCAGCGTCCGCACGCGAAACGAAAGCAGCGTCCGCACGCTAGAATGGAACCCTGATGTCCGGCAAAATCCTTGCGCTCCCGCCTATGGCCCTTCCGCCAATCAAAGTCACGCCACCGCCTTCGCTTGAAACGACCGCTTCGCCGCGCCCTGCCGAGCATCGCTCCCCTGCCGAGCATCACCCGGCCGCCGCGCTGTCCCCTGCCGACATCAGTTATGTCGACGGGCTGTTGGGGATCGCCCCGCCGCAGACAATGGAATACATCATGCTCAAAACCGGCGTCCCCATGCCCGCGAACTTAGGCCAAGATATAGACACGTCGGTTTAGCCTCGCCTCGCATTCCACACTTTCACAGCCATGCCTTCTGCAAACAATGCAAAACGCATGGCTTTTTTGTGTCCGTAGAATGTTTATTATTTATAGCAACCAAACTATGATTTCACGAACACATGCTCTATTTGTCTACCAGTTAAGGTACAATGCCACAAAACTTCAACTTACAAAGGACCACTTATCATTGCCATTAAATTCAAGGCAGAAAATCGTACTGCACTTTCTGTTGAAGCAAAAAGCCGATGTCAGACACACAGCTTTGATGAAGTGGCTATTTCTGTTTAGCCGACAGCAGCCATTAAGCGTTAGCAGCTACAACTTTGTTCCGTACAAATATGGTCCTTATTCCTTCGAAGCACAACAAGACCTTAACCAATCTTTAGCCCGTTATGTTGAAGATGTCAATGAGGGTTATAGATTACGCAAAGAAGTAGAAAATGAGGTTGCCACAATTGTAGATAAGATCAAAAAAAGTGATTTGCTATGTGCCAACGAAGTTTGGACTACTTACGCTAAATTGTCAGTTGATAAGCTACTTGAAAATGTCTACACTTCATATCCTGAGTATGCAATCCGAAGTGAACTGATCGCTCACTCCCCTCAATGTGATGCTGACATAGCGGTATACACTTCTGGATATGAGGGGAAATCCGTAGATGCTTTTTTCAAGATGTTGCTAGATCACGGTATTAAGGGGGTGCTTGATGTACGCCGTACTGCATATAGTCACAAATACGGATTTACCGGAGCGACATTTCAGCGTCTTTGTACTAAACTTGAACTAACCTACAATCATCTACCAGAGCTAGGCGTGGCGTCTGAACTTCGCAAGGACTTGTTTGGTGCTGAGGCTTTTGCGAAACTTTTTGATGAATATGAAGCGAAACTACCTGAACATTCAGAGGCGCTCCGTAAGGCAGGAGAGATCGTCAAATTACGTCCTACTACCTTGATGTGCTTTGAAGCGACAAGTGAATGCTGCCATCGTGGGCGTCTTGCTCCCAAGATTGCTTCTCAAGTTAAATTGCCAATCAAGCATTTGTGAGGTTATATGCCAATTAAACGAGTTCTGATTGTGGTAAAAACTTATCCACACCCTTCTAAGAGCTATCAAGAGTTAGTATGTACCGCAGGTATGCTTGAGGATGGTTCTTTCATTCGTCTCTACCCAGTTGATTATCGCTATCGTCCATCTCACCAGTGGTACGAAAAATACCAATGGATTGATGTGGATGTTATTAAAAGCGAAAGCGATCCTCGTCCTGAGAGCTATAGGCCAAATTTAGATACCATTCAGCTAGTTGGCGAAAGAGTATTAAGCAAACCGAACTGGGAAGCTCGCAAAAAAATTGTTTTGTCGAAGCCGCTAAGTACAATGTGTGGTCTTAGAGAATTATACGAGCAAAATAAGACTTCGCTTGGCATTACTAAGCCTCACAAAATCATAGGGTAGTGGTCTAATTTAGTTTGTTGATGTTATGCTCGTGCAGAAAGAGCCGCAG
>CAXTRL010000128.1:0-9331 GCA_964246575.1 uncultured Armatimonadales bacterium | reverse complement strand
GTCAAGCCTGGCCGGAGGCGGTCCAGTGAAGACAATTCCATAAAGCAGGATTTCGCTGCGCTTCTGCCGAACTGCTTGCGCTATGCTTGAGACGGAGATTTCGCGGTTTTTTACGAATATGGACGGCAGCGTGTTTGCGCTGCGTAACCTGCCGGAAGAAGTGGTCGCGTACTTGTTTGCCCGCTACTCGCGCTCGCGCCTGTCCCTGCGCGATGACTTGCGGTCTATGATTGACGCCGAAGATTTAGGGGCGCTGATTGGGCCGGGGCAGACCGACAGCGCCGTGGTCGGGTCGGCCTTGCAGGAGCGGGCGCGGGCGTTTGCCGAAAAGTATGTGCTGGGGTACGGTCACAGCTCAGTGGCCGAGCATGGCATGGTGCATCTTGCTTTGGAGGACGTGTCCATTATCGCGTCCAAGCTGATTGAAGATGCCCGGCTGGCGTCGTACACCGAGAAAAGCACCCGCTATGTGGCGTTTGACCCGGACAAAGCGCACTTCCCGCCGCGCGTTATGGCGGACGCGGAGTTAGGCGAAGTTTATGCGGACGCGGTGCGCGGCCTGCTGACGGCTTACACAAGCTGGACGGACGATTTTGTGGCGCAGAATAAAACGCGGACGCCGCGCGGGGAAAAGCAGAGCGAGCGGGCGTATGACGCGGCGTCCCGTGCGACGGCGTTTGACCTGCTGCGTTACCTGCTGCCGGCGGCCACGCATACCAATGTCGGCTTGACGCTGAACGCCCGCGCGTTGGAGCATTTGATCACAAAGATGCTGTCGCAGCCGCTGGAAGAAGGGCGCGAACTAGGCCGTCGCATGAAAGCCGAAGCGCAGCATGTGGTCCCGACGCTGCTTAAATATGCCGATTACAATGAGTACCGTGCGGAAACAAGCGCGGCGATTGAGGCGCTGGCACGAGAAGTGCTGGAAGATGCCCCCGTTATTGGGGGTGGGAAGGTTAGTCTGGTCTTTTCCGACCCGGATGCCGACAACAGGTTAGTCGCTGCGATTTTGTACGGCGCGGCTCAGATGCCGATAGAAGCGCTGCTGGCGCAGGTCGCGCGGCTCGCTCCCGAAGCCAAAGAGCGCGTGGTGGACGAATACTTGAAGCGTCGCGGGCCGCACGATGCGCCCGGACGCGCTTTGGAGCGGATTTTCTGCACCGTGGAAATGACGATGGACTACGGCGCGTACCGGGATGTGCAGCGGCACCGGATGGCGACGCAGACCATGCAGGCGTTGACCCCGGCGCTGGGATTTGAGATGCCGGCTGAGTTTGAGACGTTCGGCTACGCAGACCGGTATCAAGCGTTAATGGCCCAATCGGCGGACGCCTACGCGCGGCTCTGCGACGCCGGGTTTGTCCAAGAAGCGGCTTATGTGCTGCCGCTGGCGACCCGCATCCGAGCGTTGTTTACCTGGAACCTACGCGAATTGACCCATTTTGTGGAGCTGCGCTCAGCCCGGCAAGGCCATCCGTCGTACCGGAAAATCGCGCAGGACGTGTACCACGCAGCAGCGGCTTCGTACCCGCTCATCGCCCGCTACATGCGGCCCAATCTGAAAACCTATGTCCTCACCCGTGAATAGCCGGCAAGCAGACGCTGAAGAAGCGCCGGATCTTAACAAGACGCTGGAACTGTCGGCGTCCGAGCTTGCCGCCGCCCACGCCCAGGCTCCGCCGACAACGCAATCTCCGCCGACCGAGTTCGCTTCGGCCAAAACAGCCGCCGCCAAAGCGGCAATCGCAAAAGCCGCTCCGGCCAACGGGGCCGCGCTGCCGATTACCTTCAGTCAAGCGGCCACTATTGACGGCGAAGATCAAGCCCGAAGTGGGGGCGCGAATGATGCGCGAAGCGAAAGCTTCCACACCAAGCGCCGCCGTGCCTGGCTCTCCGTCCTGCTTTGCGTGGCCGCCGTTCCGCTGGCCGTGATGCTGGTGAGCATCCTGACCGCGCCGCCGCGCGTGGCGGGCGTTCCGACCGGGCATCTGATTACCCTGCAAGCCGACCCGTCTTCGGCTGGGCTGCATGGGCTGTTCGTGTCCGGGCCGGGCGGGGCGTCCCGCCTGCTGGCGCGTGACGAGCCGCAGGCCGCCGGCGGCGCTGGGCGCGTGCGGATGACCCAGCCGATTTTGTCGCCCGACGGCACGCAGCTTGCGTTTGAGAAGCAGGTGACGACAGCTCAAAACGGCATCTCCGGCGTGGACAACCAAATTTGGGTGATGCCGATGACGCGAAACACGGATAGCCCGCCGCACCTGGTTTTGGACTTGACCCGGCAAAAGCTGAAGCAGATTAGGGGGCTGGCCTGGGACTCGGACTCGTCGCTGCTGTTTCTGGAAGACGGCGCTTCGTACAGCGTCGCAACCGAGACCGACGACGCGCCGCTGGTAACGCCGCTTGCCCTGCACGGGCTGATGCCGGCGAAAACAAACACGGCTTCGGCGACGCGTTTGCCGGTCCTGACTGAGTCCGGAACATTCGCCTACGCGGTGCAGACACTGTCCGGGCCGCAGGTTTTGACCCAAAGCCAGGAACGCACGACGCCCGGCCCCGCCGCCGCCGTTTTTGCGCTGTCGCCGATAGGCGATCAAATCGCCTTCGTGCCGCCGGGCAGCCCCAGCGTCATTCGCCGCTTCGATCTGGCTCACCAGTCCACTCTGGCTGATATTCCCGTGCATTGGCGCTGGTCCCTGTTCGGCCACCGGCGGATCACGTCCCTGCACTGGTCTCCCGACGGCTCAGCGATTGCCTGCACCGTCAGCAGCGGGTCCGGCGACGATGAGCTTTTCCTGGTAACCCCCGCCACCGGTCAAACATCTCAGCTTCCGTCCCGCACCGCGTCCGACGCCTGGGATTGGGGCAAGTAAAGCCTGCCAGACTTTCGTCCAAGTGTTGACAAAATGTCAACAAAATGCCAAACTAACATTGATGCAGTGCGAAAGCACAGCAAAAAGAAGGGAACCGCCTGGCAGCGATCCCCTTCTTTTCCTAGCGGACCTTAAAAGCCGAGGCTTCTAAGAATTCGCAAAATCGCCGCGATTGCTGTTACAACCGCTGCGATGGTTTGAGCGACGGGGCGGAATCTGACGATTGCCCGCCGCAACTTCTTGGACATAGGAATCACCTCCTTTCTGCCCAATTGGGAAAGACAGCCTCTCAATCAGGCTGTCTTTTCTACTTTACCTCGCATCTCCCCATGACGCAAGAGCGCTCGCTTGCGGCGATTAAATCCCTCAGTAACGTGCCATAATATGCCGGGCGTTCTTCCCATCAGCCCAGCCACAGCCATCCGAAAGCGAATCACGCCTCAATGTAGCCCTTTGATTAAACCAGTGTGCAATTGAAACCGCTGAAGGCGTTTTGTCAGGCAAGTCAAGCACAAGGCTTACCGACTCACGCAACGTCACACCCGGAGTATAACTCATGCCCACAAGCGCACAGATGGAACGCAACCAGGTTGAATACAGCCGCCGCCTCGCCGAAAACCAGAACGCTGCCCTTGCCCGAAAAGAAGCCGCCGCCATTGCCGCCGGACGAGCCTACGTCCGAGCACACCCCACATACAACACCGACCCTACCACCGCCGTCTGGACACTTGCCCTCGCGTTTTTCTTGTACTTCGTCTTTCCCGGCGTTATTTTGGTTGCAATCCTTCGTAACATCGCCCGGCGAAAGCAACGCAGGACAGCGCCAAAAACGCCGGGAAACCAGCATAGCGCACTCTCCTATCGCACCGTCCCCAGCCTTCTCACGCCCACAGAAGCGCATTTCTACCAGACGCTCTGTACTGCCGTCGGCCCACTCGCCGTCATTCAGTGCAAAGTTCGCCTCGCCGACCTGCTTATTGCACCACGCCATGATCTTACGGCGTTCCGGCGCGTGTCGCAGAAGCATGTTGATTTTGTGCTGTGTGAGCGCGGGAGCTTGAAGCCGCTGATTGCCGTGGAACTTGACGACCGCAGCCACGAGCGCGAAGACCGGCGCAGGCGCGACCAATTCGTAGATGCTGTCTATGCGTCCGCTGGGCTGCCGCTTGTTCATGTGCAAGTGCAAAGCGTGTACAACGCCGCCGAGCTTCTTGCCCAGCTTCAGCCATTTTTAATTGTGGACGTTTGGGGACGAGGTTGAGTTATTATCCTCCAAACTTCGGGGTGCTGCGCTTGTGCCGTAAAGTGCAGTCCTTAATTGAACCAGTGTGCAATTGGAAAAGGGTATAATTGCCCTATGTCGTCGTCACTGTTGCACACTGATGAAGAAACGGACATGGGGGTTTATGGGGCTTACCTACGGGCGCAGACCGATTCCGATTTAATGGACATCGCCCTGCACCTGGACTCGTTGCGGTATCCCGCCCGGCGGGACATCGCCGGGCGGGAGCTGCACCGGCGCGGCCTGCTCCATTCGTCCGCGTATACCCCTGCTGAGGCTGCCGTTCGCAATGCTGCCCTGATTGCGTTTGCGCTGTCTTTTGTCGTGCTGCTGCTGACCGGGCTGCTGACGCCGGGCGATGCCGCCGGACCGTCCTGGCCGACCCCGGACATGCTGCCGGACGGCCTGCCGCTGGGCGAGTTTACGCGGCTATTCGTCGTCGCGCTGCTGCGTGCGGCGGTGATTTGGGGGGCGCATCTCGGCTTCTTTTTGATCCTGTCGGCGTATCTCGGCGGCTGGGTTTTGCGGTTCGCGCTGGCGCTGCGCCGGAAACGGGCGCGGGCGGACGTGTGGCGCCTGGCCCTGCTGGGCTTTGCCGCGCTGTTCGGGTCGCTTTGCCTGGCCGTGGGACCCAACAGCGCGGTTCCGGCGCTGTTCGCCGCGTCTGCCGGCTCGCGTTCTACGGCCCAGCGCTGCCTGCCGCTTTGGGACCCGTTTGCGTCGGCCCCTCACCCAACAGATTCTTAACCCAACAGACTCTTAATATACCTATGAAGCATAAAAGCCGGTCCGGGCCAAGCCCGCTGCGCGAGTACCGCCGCTTGCAGCGCGAAATCCGCGCGGTGTTCGATCCGTTTACCGCCAAGCACTGCCCGTCCTGCGCGACGCCCTGCTGCATCAAGCCGACACGGGTGACGCCCATAGACGTGGCCCTGGCGGTCAGCCTCGGACACACGTTCCCGCACCTCAATGGCACTGACCCTTATGCGCCGTCGGTTTCGTATGCCGGAGCGCGTCTCGCCCTGCCGATGCTGCCGCCGCCGTCTGGCGACCCCGTGCTGGAGCCGTGCGAGTATCTCCACAAAGGCCGCTGCACGTTCCCGGACGACCTGCGCCCTTACGGCTGCACGGCGTTTTTGTGCGGCCCGATGTACGCGCACCTGCCCGAAGAAACCTTGCGCCGCCTGCGCCGTCTCATCCGCCAGCTTGAAGACGCGCACACGTCCGTGCTTCGCGCCCTGCGCGGCTCAGGCCGGATGCCTGCCGAAGAATAACCTTGTTTTTTCGGGGGCTTGCTTTTCTGGACATATATGTCATAATACAAACAGACAAGGGAGTGCTGCTCTAACAGCACTCCCTTCCCTTCAGCTACTTCTTAAAGAGCTGGTGGATCGCGGCGATTGCGGATAGAATCGCGGCGAGCGTCTGGGCGATGACTCTGAGTTTCAGAGCTTTGCGCCAATTCTCTTGCTTCAAGAGCGTTACCTCCTTTCGGCAAGATTACAAAGGCAGCCTATTGGGGCTGCCTTTGCTTCTGCATTGTAGCCTATCCATTCCTCTTAATGTTTTCTTAACCAAATATGCGCTATAATAGGCGCATGAATGCTTTCCACCTGCGATTTGCCGCTGCTTCCCTGACACTTGCGTTATCTGCCGCGCTGGCGGGCTTTGGCGCTGCCCATTCTTATCCGCCTGCCCTGGCGGCGAAGCATGTCGCCGCGCTGCCGGACTTGCCGGACGGCAACGGCACGGGGACACGGCTGCCGAACGGCTGGCATCTTACGCCGGCCGGGACACATATCCCGCTGCCGGGCGACCTGCCGCTCAAGATGATTTTCAGCCCGGACGGCAAGTATCTGCTGGTCAGCACCGGCGGCTACCATGACCACGGAGTCAGCGTCATTGACCCGGCGACTCTTAAAGTCACCCAAAGCGTCAATCTCGGCAAAGACTGGGCGGGCATGTGCTTCGACACGGCGGGCGACGACCTGTATGTGTCCGGCGGGGGAACACCTGATAAGCAGTTCCTCCGAGGCGCGGCCAAAGCGGGCGCGACACCGGACATGCTGGAGTCGTTCACGCACCCGATCCTGCATTTGGGGTTTACAGACGGCACCCTCACTTCCAAAAAGCCCATTGACATCCCCGGCCTGAGCGAGGGATCAGCCCCAATCCCCGGCGATTACCATGTCAAGTTCAATCGGTTCATCGCCGGCCTGGCATCCGGCCCGGATGAGTCGCTGTACGCGGTCAATATCCAAAACGATACGGTGTATAAGCTGGCGGGAAAACCGCGCACGGTCGCTGCCTCGGCGCAGGTCGGCTACCGGCCTTATGCCGCTGCCTTGTCGCCGGACGGCAGCACGCTGGCCGTATCAAACGAAGGCGCGAAGTCGGTCAGCCTGCTCCGCGCCAGTGACCTCACAGAAACGGCACGGGTTGGTGTCGGCACACTGCCGAACGAGCTGGCCTGGGCCAAAGACGGGCGGCTGTTTGTCGCAAACGCCGGCTCCAACAGCGTGAGCGTTATCGTCAATGGCGTCGTTACGGAGACCATCAAAACGTCGCTGTCGCCGACGGACTTGGTCGGCTCCACGCCCGACGCTTTGGCAGTCTCGCCGGACGGCAAGCGTCTGTATGTGGCGAATGCCGACAACAACGATGTGGCCGTCGTAGACGTTTCGGATGCCAAAGAAGCCCGCGTTTTAGGCTTTATTCCGACCGGCTGGTATCCGTCGGCGCTGGCGATTGCGCCGGATGGCCGGACGCTGTATGTCGGCACCGGCAAGGGCCTCGGGTTCCGCAGCAATGCAACGGCGACTTTGGCCGATCCGCAGTCCATCCGCACCGAGCCGGGCACGGGTCAGAAATACGATTACATTGCCGGCATTCTCAGCGGCGATGTGTCTGCTGTGCGCCTGCCGGGCGCACAAGCCCTCAAAGCCTACACGCAGCAAGTGCTGGCGAACGTGCCGCATCCTGCACCGCCATCGCCGTCCCTGATGGCCAGCTTGTCCACGCTGCACCGAATCAAGCACGTTTTGTATATTATCCGCGAAAACAGGACGTATGATCAGGTGCTTGGAGACATCGGCAAGGGCAACAGCGACCCCAGCTTGACCTTGTTTGGGCAGAGTGTCACGCCGAACGCCCATGTGCTGGCCTCGCATTATGTTCTGCTGGACAACTTGTATACAAACGGCGAAGTTTCCGAAGACGGGCATAAATGGTGCGATGCCGCCTACGCGACCGACTTCATCGAAAAGTCCTGGCCGAGTTCTTACAGCGGACGAGGCGAGCCGGACGGCGATGAGCGCGTGGCGGACTCGCCTGCCGGGGAAATTTGGGACAACTGCGCCCGGCACGGCCTGACCTACCGGTCTTACGGCGAGGACGCCGACTTTACTTCCACGCCCGACGCGCCGCCGGTCTTCAAGGGCGACAAGGGGCTGGCGGGCCATGTCAATACCGAATGGGCCAAGTTCCCGTTCGGCAAAGGCCGAGATACCCAGCGGGCGGCCTTGTTTCTAGGGGAGCTGAAAACCGCCGAAAGAACCGGCGTCTGGCCGCAGTTCATGGTGGCCTGGCTGCCGGAAGACCATACCGCCGGACTGAAAGCCGGCGCGTTCACGCCCTCTGCCGCCGTCGCATCCAATGACCAGGCCATCGGCCAGATTGTCGAAGGTATCAGCAAATCACGTTTTTGGAAGAACACAGCTATCTTTGTGATTGAAGACGACGCCCAGAACGGCCCCGATCATGTGGACGCGCACCGCACCGTGGGGCTGGTGATCTCGCCTTACGTCAAGCGCGGCGCGACCGACAGCACGCAGTACACGACGGCGTCTATGGTCCGCACAATGGAGATGATCTTAGGCCTGCCGCCGATGACCCAGTACGACAAGAACGCGACGCCGATGCTGAATTGCTTCACGCCAAGCGCCGACATGACCGCCTATAGCAACATTGGGCCGAAAGTGGATTTAGAAGCAAAAAATCCGGGTAAAGGGCCGGGAGCGGTAGCGTCGGCCAAACTGGATTTGTCGGCGCCTGACCGCGCCGACCCGGACGCGCTGAACGCCATTTTGTGGCAGGCGCTCAGGCCCGGCGTCCCCATGCCCGCCCCGGTGCGGAGCGTCCGCCTGCTGCGCTAGCTTTTGCCGACGATCATCATCGTGCCGGCTGCTTGGGCGCCGGCGGCCTCGGCAGCGGGAGGCACGATTGAAACGATCAAAAAGCAAGGCAAACCATGAAAACAATTACTTTGGAAGAACATTACACGACGCCGCTGTACCGCCAAGCGACAGCCGCGCTGACGGCTGGGCAGAAGCCAAACGCGGCCTTGCAGGAAATGGACCGCAAGCAGGAAAATCTCGGCGAAGAACGGCTGGCAGACATGGATGCCGCCGGAATTGACTTGCAAGTCCTGTCCCTTGCGGGCATTTTGCTGGACAAGCTGGACCCGTCCACCGCAGCCGCGGTGGCTTGTGACGCAAACAATGTCGCGGCGGAAGTGGTGCGGGCGCATCCGGCCCGTTTCGCCGCCCTGGCGGCGCTCGCTTTGCAGGAACCGGAAAAAGCGGCGGATGAGCTGAAGCGCAGCGTTCAGGAGCTTGGCTTCAAGGGCGGCATCCTCAACGGCACCACCGGCGGCCTTTTTTTGGACGACCCGCGCTTTTTGCCGGTCTTGGAAGCGGCGCAGGCGCTGGACGTGCCGATTTATCTGCATCCCGCGCCTCCGCCGCCCGCTGTTCGTGAAGCCTATTTCAGCGGTCTGGCGGACGGCTACGCGCCGGCGCTTTCCACGGCGGGATGGGGATGGCATGCCGAAACCGGCCTGCATGTTCTGAGGCTGATCGTATCAGGAGTGTTTGAGCGTTATCCCGGCCTTCAAATCATCATCGGGCATTTGGGCGAAGATTTACCGTTTTCGCTGGCCCGCGCCGAGTCAATTTTGGGACAGCAGGCGCAGCCGCTGGCAAAGCCGCTTTCAGAGACGTTCCGCACAAACTTCCATGTCACGACCAGCGGTTATTTTACGCTGCCGCCGTTCTTTTGTGCGCTGATGGTGGTGGGTGCGGACCGCCTGCTGTTTTCCGTGGACTACCCGTTCAGCACGAACATGCAGGGCCGGAAGTTTCTGGACTCGCTGCCGGTGAGCCTCACAGACAAAGAAAAG
>CAXTRL010000127.1:4276-9363 GCA_964246575.1 uncultured Armatimonadales bacterium | reverse complement strand
GGACGCAAAGGCCCGCAGCAGCAGCCACAGCGTCACACCTTCAACGGCCTTCGGCACGGCCGGCGGGGCAATGACCGGATGGGGATGTCCGCCATGACTGACGGTTTGGATCAGCCCGTACACGACAATGCCGCCGAGGCTCAGCACAAACAAGTAGGTCGGCAGGGCGAAAATCGCCCCTGCTTCACGCGCTCCGCGCAGGTTGATCAGAGTAATGAGTGCCAAAAATCCAAGACACAGGGCCACGGTGTGCTTGTGCAGGCTGGGTACGGCGGAAATGAGCGCTCCGACGCCTGCCGAAATGCCGACCGCGACGTTCAGCGTGTAATCCAGCATCAGCGCAGCCGCCGCCAGCAAGCCGAACCGAATGCCTAAGTTTTCTTTGGCAACCGTGTACGAGCCGCCGCCGTTCGGATACGCCGTGATGGTCTGCCGGTACGAAAAGTAGAGAATGGTCAGCAGGGCCAAAATCACGCCCATGATTGGGCCGATGTATCTCAGGCCGAAGACGCCGAGCGGCAGCAGAATAATTAGTGCGGCTTCCGGGCCATACGCGGCGGACGAAAGGCCGTCCAGGCCGAGGCTGGGAACGCCGGCCACGACGCCGATCTTCTGTTCGCCTTCCTCGGAAGACGCAAGGGGCTGACCGAAAAGTCTGTTGACAAGGCGCATGATGTTTAGACCTCAGAAAAAGAAACGGTAATCGAGATCAATCTGCTTGATACGCTCGGTTTGGCCGTAGTTGCCTTCGGCGTTGGCGGGTGTGAAGCCGTCGCCGGGGCTGAGAACGCTGGACGGAATCGGGAACGCCTCCTGGCGATAATCGTGATAAGTCACGGCAATGGAATTCTTGCGGTCGGGCGAGAACTCCAGGGACGCCGCATAATCGCGGGAGTTGGGCGCGGGAAAACTGTCGTTCACCCGCCGCCGGTCCCGGCCTTGTAGGGCGGCGGTGAGGCCCGGACGAAGCCGCTGGCTTAGGCGCACGAACACGTCCCGGCTGTTGGGACCGGCGGGAAGGCCAAACTCATCGTACCGGCCTTCCTGCCACTGGGTCGTGGTGCTGCGCGAAGAATAAGTCGTTGGGTCGGCAAACGTGTACTCGGCGACAATTCCGGTTTGCGGCATAGGCTGGAAGGCAATGCCCGCAATCTGGGCGATCTTGCGCGGCGTCCGGTAGCTTTGGTGGCCGGGGGTTTGGAGGTCGTCCACGCCAAGCTGGCCGTAGACGCGCAGGCTTTGTGTCGCCTCAAAGGAAAGCCCTAAATTGAGAAAGCTGTTGAACGAGGCGTCCAGGCCGTTAATCCGCAGGCCGCTGACTTTTAGATTGGCGCTTTGGCCAGAGTAAAAGTCCGGCAGCAGCGAGACGTACAGCGACTGGGAAGACGTGGAAATATACGCTTCCTGAAAGTCCGCCGTGAGGCGCGGGCTAAACGCATATTCAATG
This sequence comes from uncultured Armatimonadales bacterium, assembly GCA_964246575.1. GTDB lineage: Bacteria > Armatimonadota > Armatimonadia > Armatimonadales > Capsulimonadaceae > JANXMY01. The sequence goes on along the minus strand of CAXTRL010000127.1, from coordinate 7,916 downwards.
CGCCGCGCACCAAAATACTTGCGGACGCCGTCCTGCTTGAACGTGGACGCGAACTGGCTAAAGTGGTAATCGCGGCCCAGCCGCGCCCCTAAACTAAAGGGAAACGCAATTTGAAGCTGGTCCAGCGCCGGGGCGTTGTCCGACACCATCGTCGCGCCGCGTGTGCCCGGCCCCCAGCGGTTATACATCCGCCCCAGGTTCACTTGGAGGCCCCGCCCGCCGTCCAGCGTCAGATACGCTTCATTCACGGCCGAAAAATCGTGCGGCCCTGTATCGTTGTCAAACACGCGGCGGCTGTCTTCGGGCCAGTTGGACGCCGATAGGTTGTAGCGCAGGTTGGGCCGGAGATTACCCAGCGCCGCAACGCGGTACACGCCGAGGACGCCTGTGCCGGGCTGATGGTCGCCGCCAGTGCGAAGCCGCAATTCCGGCTGAACGTAGCCGCTGACCGACGCCGCGCTCCCCAGCGGAACCGGCTCGGCTTCATTGAGATCCACGCCTGCCGTTTTCAACTCCGGCTGCAAGGTTTCAATTGCCGAATGCAGCGCTGCCGCCGAAGCCGCGTCTTCCTCCACTTTGGCAAGGTGCGCCGGGTCGTCCTGCACTAGATGGGTCAGCAGCCGGGCCAACTGCCCGCGCGTGTAGAACGTGTTTCCTTCAAAATCTTCCGGCGTTTCCCCGGCTCCAAAAGCATCGGCATGAGCCAGCGCGGCAAATGCGTCCAGCAGGGTGCTTCCCTGCGGCACGATGTCGGTCGCGGCGGCAAGCGCCGGGCGGCAGGCTGTATTGCAGAGGGCAAGGCTGACGGCAAGGGGCAAAGCAAGCAGGGGTTTGTTCATGGGCAAGACTATTGTACCAGAGGGGCGGGAGAGTGTCAACGCGCGTAACTCAATGCCAAAGCGTAAAGTGAGGCGTTTTTGCGATGTAATGGAAGTGTCAAGAAGCAAGGGGAAGCGAAGGAGTGAGAGCGTGGGATTGAAATCCTGCGCTGTGTGGCGCAGACGCCCACCGTCCGCCTGCGCGGACGAAGAATAGACACGTGTGTTTTGCTCCTTGTCTACGAAGGTAGACATTAGGCGTCTGCGCCCACAGCCGAGCAATTCATTGCCACGGCTTCTTGCTGCCACGGCCTTTAATTGCTTATCAGGAACCAACCGCCATGCTGGAACACGAACCACAACAAACGCCTGCCGTACCAACCGCTCCGGCCCAAATCCCCGCCGCCGAGCGCCGCGTTTCCGCCGAGGAACTGGCCCGCGCCGTCTCTGCCCTGGAAGACGCCAAAGCCGCCGAGCGTTTGGCCGGGGTCGCGCCCATCGGGCAGGTCATAGACGAGCTTGGACTAGATGCAACGCCGGAAGAGATCTGGGCGCAGGTGCAAAAGCAGCGGATGCAGAAAGCCGCCGCAAAGACAACGCCGGCCCAAACTGCTGTACCGTCGGCCCTGGTACGCTACCGATGGCGCTGGTTTATCTTGGCTGCTGCTAGCGCCGCTGCTTATGCTCACTTCTGTTCATAGCGAATTTAGCGCAGCTGCCCCAGGATTGAAATCCTGGGCTGAGGAGCCTTCGGCTGGTTGTCCTGCGGACAAAAAAGCAGAAGGAGAAGCATGTTTTCTATCGGATTATCTTCTGTCTGTAGGACAGCCGGCGCGAAGCGCCCTCTAGCCCAGGATTTCAATCCTGGGGCAACTGCCAAAAAGTGGTACTTTTAGGGTATACTAGACGCCTATGTCTCAAACTATTACACAGGATCACCTGCGAAATATCGCGATTATCGCGCACGTTGACCACGGCAAGACGACGCTGGTGGACGGAATGCTTAAGCAAGGCGGCGTCTTCCGCACCAACCAAGTGGTCGCCGAGCGGGTCATGGACAAGATGGACCTGGAGCGCGAGCGCGGGATTACCATCGTGTCCAAGCACACGGCGATCACTTACGGCGACACCAAAATCAACATCGTGGACACGCCCGGACACGCCGACTTCGGCGGCGAAGTCGAGCGGGTGATGACCCTGGTGGACGGCGTTCTGCTGCTGATTGACGCCGTGGAAGGCCCCATGCCGCAGACGCGCTTTGTGCTGTCCAAAGCTTTGCAAGCCGGGCATAAAGTGGTGGTCGTCGTCAACAAGATTGACCGGCCTAACTCCCGTTTGGATTATGTGGTAGACCAGACGTTTGACTTGTTCGCCGCTTTAGGCGCGACGGAAGCCCAATTGGACTTCCCCGTCGTCTACGCGATTGCCTTGCAGGGCACGGCGACGCTGGACCCGACTGTGCCGGGTACTGATCTCGGCATTCTGTTCCAGACCATTGTGGACCATCTGGACCCGCCGACGGGAGACCCGGAAGCGCCGCTTCAGCTTCGGGCAACGACGCTGGACTATGACGATTACAAAGGGCGCATTGCGATTGGCCGGGTCAATGCGGGCGTGGTCAAGACCGGCCAGAACATCATTGTGGTCAACCGGGAAGGCGCGAACGTCCCCGGCAAAATCGCTCAAGTCTTTATCTACCAGGGGCTGAACCGAACGGAAGTGGAGCAGGCGGAAGCAGGCGAGATTGTCGCCATTTCGGGCCTGCCGGACGTCAACATCGGCGAAACGATTGCTTCAAAAGAGAGTCCGGTCGCGCTGCCGATGATGCAGGTGGATGAGCCGACCCTGCGGATGACGTTTGGCGTGAACACGTCACCGCTGACGGGCCGCGAAGGCCAGTGGTCGACCTCCCGCAAGCTGCGTGAGCGCTTGATGAAGGAATTGCAGACGAATGTCGCTCTGCGGGTGGAAGACACCGACTCTGCCGATCAGTTTAGTGTCTCAGGCCGGGGCGAGCTTCACTTAGCCGTCTTGATCGAAACCATGCGCCGGGAAGGCTACGAGCTGCAAGTCTCCCAGCCGGAAGTCATCTTCCACGAGGAAGACGGCCAAAAAATGGAGCCGCTGGAAGAAGTCGAAATTGACGTGGCCGAAGAATATTCCGGCGTCGTGATTGAGCAGCTTGGGCGGCGCAAAGGCGAGATGCTGGACATGTCCACGCCCGGCGACGGCCATGTGTATATGCGCTTCAAAGTCCCGACGCGCGGTTTGCTCGGCTTCCGCAACCAGTTCTTGACCGAGACGCGCGGCACGGGCGTTCTCAATTCACTGTTTGGGGGCTACATCCCGTACACCGGCGAAATGACGATTGAGCGCAACGGCAGCCTTCTTGCCAGCGAGTCCGGCATCACGACGACGTTTGGCCTGGCCGCCGCCGAAGACCGGGGCATCTTGTTTGTCCCGCACAACATTGAAGTTTACGAAGGCATGATTATCGGCAAGAACGCCCGCGACACTGACCTAGAAGTCAACGTCTGCCGCAAAAAGCACCTGACTTCCATGCGCGAGTCTAACAAAGAGACGTTCATGCGCCTCGCCCCCCCCATGGTCATGTCGCTGGACCGGGCCATTGAATACATCGGCCCCGACGAGCTGGTGGAAGTGACCCCCAAGAATATTCGGATGCGAAAGCGCGAGCTGGACGCCAACCTGCGCCGCCGCGCCACCAAAACCGGCAAATAACAGCGTCATCCGAAACTGCGTAGGGGCGAACCTTGTGTTCGCCTTCTTCAAGGATGTGTTCGCCTTCTTCAAAGCCGGGG
>CAXTRL010000127.1:0-4176 GCA_964246575.1 uncultured Armatimonadales bacterium | reverse complement strand
GCGAACAGGAAGAAGGGCGAACAGGAAGAAGGGCGAACAGGAAGAAGGGCGAACAGGAAGAAGGGCGAACACAAGGTTCGCCCCTACGGGTGCAGCATGGACGATAGGCATGACACAAGGAGGATTAATGTCACGACGAGAACCGGACCGGCGACAGAGCATGCGCCTTTCCGATTTTAATTATGCTCAAGCTGGCTGCTATTTTGTCACCCTTTGCGCTCATCAGCGTCAGTGTCTATTCGGTACAATCTGCGAAGGTTTCATGCAGGAAGGCGCCGCCGGATTGATGGTGCAGGAAAATTGGACAGCCCTACCCGCACGTTTTCCGTTCGTTGCTTTGGACGCATATGTCGTCATGCCAAACCATTTGCACGGTTTGTTGTTTCTTACTGATCAAGAAGGTGAGCAGCCACAAAACTCTTTCTCCTCGGCAGAGGGTTATCATCCAAACGGCACAAGCGCAGGCACCCTGGGGCGCATCGTACAGGCATTTAAATCCTTGACCACTTGCTGCTATACACAAGGTGTGAAACAAGAAGGTTGGCCTGCGTTTGACGGCAGGATATGGCAGCGCAACTACCACGACCATGTCGTTCGTGACGAGGCTGCTCTGGGCAACATCAGAAGCTATATTGCCGCCAATCCCGGTTGCTGGGAGCAAGACGAAGAAAACCATAGGTGAAAAATTGACAAATGTAGGGGCGAACCTTGTGTTCGCCCTTCTTTTCCCTGTTCGCCCTTCTTTTCCCTGTTCGCCCTTCTTTTCCCTGTTCACGCCGTTCCTATATCTGCCCTTCACTAAAACATACCCTCAACAAAATTAGCCCCCGGCAGATGCCGGGGGCTGGTTTGGGTTGTGCGTGAGCCGCGTCTTAGGGGCGCTTGGCGGCGGGGCGGTTGACGCGGATGGAGCCGGTGGGAGCATTGTCCGGGGTCGGCGGGTTCAGGAGGGTTGTGCCGGCATCGGAAGCGGGCAGAGTGGAAACTTCAGTCTGAACTATGGTTTTTCCGGTTGGGTCAGTCTCGGTCAGGGTGTGCGTTCCAGGTGTCGTGAACAGCACCACAGTTCCATTAGCATCGGCAACTGTCGGAGTGTAGCCGGCGGGGTAAACGCCGGTGCCTTTTCCGCCGTCAATGGTGACAGTGTCGCCGGGATTGATGGCAGTGGTCAAAAGCGTTGCAGGCTTCGGCGGGGTTGTGCCTACTGCGGGAACGGCAGGGACGATTACTGTCAGGCTTTGCAGGAACAAGGCGATAGAGGCAGGGTCAACGGTGGCGACGGCGAAGTCGGTGGTGCTGCTGTTGCCGTCAACATCGGCGATGGTTGTCCTCAGGTCATGCAGGCCGGTCGTCTGCATAAAGGGCGGGATCGGGAACGGTGCGGACTGGTACTGGGTCTGAGCCAGGACACCCGTACCGATATTCCCCGCTCCGATAAATGTCAGCGGCTGGCTGAACGTCGTTGACTCGGAGGAAGTCAGAACAATTGAGCTTGGGATAATATCTACAGAGAGATTGTTGACAATGCCTGAGCTGGCATATGCGCCGAAGGTCAGGCTGCCGGCATAGTTGGTCGGCACAGCGGCGACGGGAATAGTTGAAGTGGCATTGAAGTAAGCCGCGCCTGCTGCAAAGCCGAGCGGAACGCCAGGACTGGAAGTGACGCCGTTGCTGAGAACCCCATTTGGATAAGCACTCTGGTAGGTGAACAGCGGGCCAGGCCCATGCGTGGTGACATAAGAAGTCACGCCGATGACCGCTCCATTCGTCGCTGTCGTGCCGGTCGTGAAGCTCAGGCCGCTTGTTTCCTGACTTTCAATTTGTCGGTTTGCATTTGCATTGACGCCGTAAATAACTGGGCCGCTGTTTTGGGTAGGGGAAAGGTTCGCACCGTTCTGGGTTGCACCGCCACAGCCGGTGAATGCCGCAGCCGCGATGCCGAAGCCGGCGAAAGGCAGAACGGCCCGCAGCGCTCGTTTATTCGGTAAATGTCTTTTCAGTGTCATAAGTGTATTCTGTTCCTTGATACAGAGAGGAAGATGGCCGAAGGCCGGAGGAACGCTGGTTTGCGTTTCTCCGGCAACTGAAGCGAAGGTCGCCTAGAACTTGTGGCGGAAGCCAAAAGAAAGGAAGGTCGGAGTGACTGAACCTGCACCGCGGCCAAAGAAGATGTGTCCCTGCGGCTGGGCGGCGGTCGGCGGCGAATAGTAAAGTTGCCCATTGGCATCGGAGGTCGAGATAACCGTCGCCGTCAGCCGGTCAAAGACGTTGTCCACGTTCAGGAACAGGTTTGTGTCGCGAGACACAAAGAAGTCCGAGTTGAGCGAGATTTTGTAATGCCAGCCGGAGTTGCCGATAACTGGATTAAGCGGAGCGAGTTGACCGTTCTTCAGCAAGACCGGCACTTCCGTGAAGTCACCATTGCTTCCAATGGATTTTTCACCATGCTGGCCGTCCACATTTGTGCTGCCGTCGTTGTAAACCAAGCCGTCGGCGGCAGCCCCTCGGCTGAAGGGAAAGCCGCTGCCGGCATCTAGCACAACGCTGGTTCCGAAGAATTTGTTGAACTTCTTGGAAACAACGGCAGCAACAGTATGACGCTGATCGTAGGAAGTTGAAAACTCGTTCTTATTGAGCGAGTTATACTGGGCGAAGCTCAGAGACGGGTCAGTGACAAACTCCTGGAAGTAGGGAACGTAGCCGGTGTCAAAGTAGCTGCTGGTCGCACGAGTCACAGAGTTTGTGTAGCTGAGAAAGCCGTTCAAGTCGTAGTCGTTCTTTGCCCGCTTGCTGAATACGAATTCTGCGCCAGTATCCTGGCCGCGTCCGGTGTTCTGGAACTGATAAGGCACCTGGCCTTGACCGCCCACAATGTTGCTGTATTGCAGCGTCAGCAGATCGTACTGCTTCTTGGTAAAGCCTGTCAGGGACGTCGCATAATTGCCGCCGAACGCTTTGAACGCCTTGTCCACACCGAGGTCAAAGTTCTCCGAATAGTAAGGCTTCAGCGCACTTGGGGTGTACCGAGCTTCCCGCCCAAGCTGCGCCGCCGCATCGTTTGCGGTGGACGGGAAAGGATCGACGCCCGACGGGTCGCCTGGCTCCAAGTAAGCGATAAAGCGGGTTTCCGGCATTTCCGTGGTGCGCGTCAGGGACGAGTGGAAGCTCAGGTCGCGGTTCGGCGAGTAGGCCACTCCCCCACGAGGATCAAAGTAGTGATCCGTGAACGGGTTAAGGCGTCCGATGTTCCGGTAGCCGCGAGACGCATAGCGCCCGCCGAGGTCAATCGTCAGCTTCTCGCCGGACGGCTTCAGCTCACCGCCTAAGTATGCATCGGTTTCCGCCGTGTTGATGAGGTTTGCCCGGTCGTTGTAGCCGGACGCGCCTAAATTCTGGTAGGTGTCGGAGACGCCGGAAATGACGTGGTAGTTGTTGTGCGAGCCGGCATACTGGACACCCGCCTTGAGCTGGAAGGCTTTAGTGAGCTGGTTCTGGTAATCCACCTGGTTCGTCGCCAGCGTAGATGCCTGCTTGCGGAATGAGCCGTTGATGTCAATCAAGTCTTGGTTCAGTACGCTGAAGACCTGGGAAAAGCGGTAGGACACAAATGACTGCGGCGTAAAGCGGTGGCGCAGGGACACATAGCCCATGTCGTAATGCTGCACGTCCGCATCTACGTTGTAGTTGTTGGGGCCGTTCACGGCATCAAACGTCGGCTGCTCGACTTTCAGAGTTCCGGTCGGGCCGTACTGGTAATCTTCCAGGCCATGCCCGTACAGCGCCGAAACGGTGTTGTTGGCGTCGGCGTAGTAGTTGACCTTGAACAGCGTGTCCTGCGAGTCCGGCAGCTTGACGACGCCGAAGCCGGGCGGGAACGTGTTGCGGAACCGGATGGTGGACGCATAGTAGTCAAACTTGCCGTCTTTGGTGATGTCACCAAACTGGGTGTTGGTGCCGATGTAGTTCCATTGGGAAGACGGGCCGACGGTCAGCTCGGTAATGCCCTTGATGCCCTGGTTGTGCAAGTCACGGCCATTGTAGGTGATTTCGTTGATGAATCCGCCGGTCGCGCCGCCGTAGGAAGGGTCGGCGACGTTCGTGTAGAAGTTCGCACTTTTGAGGCCGACGGTGACGATGTTGGTGGAAAACTCGTTGGTAATCGGATCAATGACCGAA
>CAXTRL010000126.1:0-9370 GCA_964246575.1 uncultured Armatimonadales bacterium | reverse complement strand
TCCACCGCCACTTGGGCGCTGTCGTAATCCGCCTGCGAGATAAAGCCTTTCCCCAGCAGCGACGCCCGCCGTCTTTGGGTTCGCAGGGCGTCGTCCACCGAAATCTGCGCCCGGTCTACGGCTTCCTTTTGCTGGGCTAATTCTTGGGGGCGAGCAGCGGCGGCGACCACGGCAAGATGCGTTTCGGCGGTGGCAAGGCCCGCTTTGGCTTCGGCAATCGCCGACGCGGTTTGCTGCACTTGCAGGGCATATTCGGCTTTTGTCTGCGTCAGATGGGCCTGGGCCGAATGAAGCTGGGCCTCATACTGGGCAAGCTGCGGATCAATCAAGGAACGGTCCACAATTGCAATCAACTGGCCTTTATGGACAAATTGGCCTTCGGTGATGGGAATGGACAGCAGGCGTCCCGCCGCCTTGCTCTTGACATCCACTTTGTCCACCGGCTCAATCGTGCCGGTTTCAGAGACCGAAACAGCAATGTCGCCCCGCACCACACTGACCGTGCGCGGCGGGGCCGGCGGCTTGTGCAGAGATTTCGACACCGACCGGCCCACCACTGCCGCCAAAATCAGCAGCACGGCGACGATAATTAAGGGTTTGAGGGCACGCTTCAAGATACAGTCAGTATACCACGCCTGGAGAGCTTGTACAAAAATGGGAGAGCGTGAATGCCGGGGTTGTAGAAAACCCCGACAGGAAATGTCCCGCGGACAAGGAGCAGATTAGCTGCGTTTCTCATCTTTGTCCGAAGGACGCTTCTTTGCCGGGGTTTTCTACAACCCCGACACTTTCTTAGAAACCCGCTGGGGCTATTTCGGCAAACGCGGCGCGGCTTGATGCCGGCTCGCAAGCAAAACCCGTCGCTTGGCCTTCTGCGCTTTGGCCGCCAGCCGCGCTTGATGCGCTTTCTGTGCCTTCGCCGCCAACTGCCTCTTATGAAGTGTCAGCGCCGCCTGGCATGTCCGCTCGTAAGGCGTCAGCGACCCTGCCGGCGCGGTATGCAGCGCCGACGCGCGGGCGGCGATCAGCGCCGCGCGGGTCTGCCAGTTGCCGAAGCGCGATACCCGGCACCGGGCCAGCAGCGCGTCTCGGAACGTCTCCGGCCCCCACTGCCTCGGGCTGGACTGGCCGGTTTGATGACGCGCCGCCTGCGCCGCATCCCCCAAATATTCCATCGCATGGCGCGGGTTGTTGGTCCAAAGCGCAAACGCCAGCGCTTCGGCATACGCATCATTACCGCAAAGCTGCTCTACTGTCGCATTCTGTCCCGGCACGCTCCGCGTCAGCAGGGCATCCACCACCCGCTGGGCGTACTCGCGCTGAAAAAGCTGCACGGCAGGCTGACGGCCCGCGCGGGCCATCACCGTCGCCCAGTACCCGGCTACTTTCGGGTCGTAATTGCCGGGGATCGCCGACCCGCGAAACGCCCGCCGCATATCATCGGACGTGGTCACCGGCTTGCCGTAGACGATCAGCCCCCGCGCGTCCGCGTCCATGCCCTGTGCGGCAAACACTTTGTTCCAGACCCGCGCCTGCCTCGTCCCAGCCAGCCGCCGCTTGATATAAATCAGCACCGGCGGCAGGCTGTTCGTCCCTGCCGTCCACTGCATGACCCCCCACGACAGCACCCCCTTGTCGTACAAGTTGACCGAGTCAAAGCCGCCTTCCAGCGACTGCGTGACGCTGAGAATAAACAAGTTGCGTGTCGTCACGTCGCCCGGCTCAATCCAGCGCGTAGACCGCACTTCGACGCCGTTTTCCAGGTTCATGCGCTTCAAAAAACTCGCCTTAGCCGGGTCAGCGACAGAGGCGGGCGGCGGCACCACATACGGCTGCACCATCACCGGCGTCAAGTCCAAAATCACCTGCGGCGGCGCGGCTGGCGTCACGCTTTGGTGGTGATGATGCCGGTGCGACGCCGAAGCCGCCACCGGCAGCAGAAAAGAACACAAAGCCATCTGCACCAATGCAGCGCGAAAAACAGTCATCTTTGTCGTACCTAACTCTTGAAATTCAAATTTGTCGCCATCGTTTTACCCAATTTCTTCAAATAGTGTTTGCATCACCGGCACCTTTAGTTTATCGTTAATCATTGCCGCCTGTGCTACAATAACCCTACATACCATGAAGCTTAAACTGGACCTGCATCCCATCTACAACGACAGCTGCGCCATTGATGCCGCACTCAAAAACATCATGGACGAAGCCACGGCCAAGCGCAGCACGGAAGTGGAAGTCATTCCCGGCAAAGGCTCCGGGCAGCTCAAAAAGGCCGTCCTGCGCTTTTTGGACCAGCCGGAAGTCAAAGCGCGTTACCACCGCATTGAAAAAGACGGCGACAACTGGGGCCGGCTGTTTATCCATTTTCGCTGGGAGCGCTTGCAGGAGCCGAAAGCCGAATGGAAGCCGCGCGAAATGGCGGACTATGCCTGCTTTTGCTGCGGTACTGCCGTCGCGGTTCCCGTCAGCGCCGAAGCTCTCGGCGAGAACGGGCCGGAAACCCGCACCGCCGAATGCCCTTCCTGCGGCTCGCCGAACATGCTGACTATTTTCCTGGACCGACGCGGCGCTGTCCAGATTGACGCCGTTTCCGGCTACGAATGATGCTACGGATTAGGACCCACGGATTGAAATCCGTGGCTGAATAGCCCTGTGGCTGGTTGTCCTGCGGACAAAAAAGCAGAAGGAAAAGCTCATCTCCTGTCGGCCTGTCTTCTGCCCGCAGGACAGCCGGCGCGAAGCGCCCTTCAGCCATGCAATTCATTGCGTGGCTTCTTAAATCCGTGGAACTCTATGATCCAATTCTCTCTCATCCACATTTCCAGCGGTCGGCGCGTCGCCCAAATCACGCGGGCAGGCACCTGGCTGTCCAAAGGGTGGGGGGTGCTGGGGCGGCCCATCTTGCTGCCCGGCGAGGGACTTTGGCTGCCCGGCGTGGCTTCGGTCCACACGCTCGGCGTTCGGTTCGCGCTGGATTTGCTGTTTCTGGACGACAGATTGCAGACGCTTCGGGTTGTGCAAAGCGTGCCGCCGGGACGCTTACTTGTGCAGATGCCCGGCGCGGCCCACACGCTGGAGCTGGGCGCGGGAACGCTGGCGTCGCTGCCGACACCCATTAAAGCGGGCGACGGCTGGCGTTTGGAGCCGGAATAATTTGCGGAACGTCCGGCCCCGGCCCTGTGTTGAATGCAGTGGGAGAGGGCGGGAACGCGGATACTTTTCGCTTCGTATAACATAGGGTCACAAGATTGTCCTGAAAGCAATAATGTGACATAAAGAAATGTGGTATACTGACCCATTCTCATAGAGTTTATCCCCTCGGGATTTAGAGAGTCTTCCCGTGCCGAAACGAAAGAAGTTTCAGGCAGGGAAGGAGGCTTTTGTTTGAACAAAAATAACATCGTTCGCGTGATTTTGCCCCTGGTAGTCTTGGTGACGTTGATTTTCTTCTTCGCCCAGGGCAACTCGAAAATGCTGCGCCTCGGCGACGCGCCAAAAGAGTTCAAGTATTCGCAGTTTCTGGATGCCGTCAACTCAAACAATGTTTCCGACGGCAACTTTGACAAAGACACGTTTGACGGCCACCTTTCCAAAGGCAACCAGGCGTTCACAGTCTATTTAGGCCCGGACAACTCGCAGCAGCGCCAGGACCTGTACACCTTGTGCCAGGTCCACAGCGTCAATTACACCATTGACAAGCCTGCGATCTCCGATGTCATGCTGACGCTTGCTGCCGGCATTGTCGGGCCGCTGCTGCTTCTGTTCGTATTCTACATGTTCTTTCTGCGCCAGGCCCAAAGCGGCGGCAACCAGGCGCTCTCGTTTGGGCGCTCCAAAGCCAAGCGCCAGAACGAAAACACGCCCAAAGTAACATTTGACGATGTCGCCGGTGTAGAAGAAGCCAAACAGGAACTACAGGAAGTCGTTGAGTTCCTCAAGAACGCCAAGAAGTTTCAAGCGCTCGGCGCGAAGATCCCCAAAGGCGTCCTGCTGCTCGGCCCGCCCGGATGCGGCAAGACCATGCTGGCCCGCGCCATTGCCGGCGAAGCCGGCGTACCGTTCTTCCATATCTCCGGCTCGGACTTTGTGGAAATGTTCGTCGGCGTCGGCGCATCGCGTGTCCGCGACTTGTTCGACACCGCTAAAGCCAACCGGCCTTCGCTGATCTTTATTGATGAGATCGACGCCGTCGGGCGCCAGCGCGGCGCCGGCATGGGCGGCGGGCATGACGAGCGGGAGCAAACACTCAACCAACTGCTGGTTGAAATGGACGGCTTTGACCAGAATGCCGGCGTGATCATGATCGCCGCCACAAACCGGCCTGATGTTCTCGACCCCGCGCTTCTGCGCCCAGGCCGCTTTGACCGGCAAGTGACAGTAGACCCGCCGGACGTCCGGGGCCGCGAAGCGATCCTGAACGTCCACCTGCGCGGCAAGCCGCTGGCCGAGGATGTCAACGCCCAGACCTTAGCCCGCCGCACTCCTGGTTTTTCCGGCGCGGATTTGGCGAATCTCGTCAACGAAGCGGCCCTGCTGGCTGCGCGTTATGATAAAACAAAAATTGGCGTAGACGACTTCAACGAAAGCGTGGACCGCGTCGTCGCCGGCCCGCAGCGCAAGTCGCGCGTGATGAACGAGACGACCCGCGAGCGCATTGCCTTCCATGAAGTCGGCCATGCGATTGTCGGTGAGCTGCTGCCGAACGCCAATCCGGTGCATAAAATCTCGATCCTGCCGCGTGGCCGCGCCCTCGGCTACACGATGCAGTACCCGACCGAAGACAAGTACCTGACCACGCGCCAGGAGTTCTTAGACGACGTCAGTGCGCTTCTTGCGGGCCGCGTCGCCGAAGAAACCGTCTTCAATGAAGTCACCACCGGCGCGTCCAATGACTTTGAGCGGGCGACCGCCATTGCCCGCGCCATGGTCTGCGAGTACGGCATGAGTGAGAAGCTTGGCCCGGTCGTGCTGGGAACCCGCCACGGCAGCCCGTTTCTAGGCCGCGACTGGAACGAGGAGCGCAACTACTCGGAAACCATTGCGCTGGAAATCGACAAAGAAGTCCGGTCCATTATTGAAGAATGCTATGAGCGCTCCCGCGTGATCCTCACGGAGAACCGGTCCAAAATGGACCAGATCGTCCGCGTCCTGCTGGAAAAAGAAATGCTGGAGCGCGAAGAGTTCGTTGCGCTGATGGAAGGGGCCGTCGCGCCTGAAGCGCCGCTGCCGACCGTGCGCCAGATCCCGCCAAGCGCCGGGGACACAGGCGACCCTGTGCAGCCCAGCCCGGAAAAGCCGCGCCGCCTTCCGGCGTTCCGGCCCGAGCCAGCTTAGTTACGATCTTTCTTAGGGCGGGGAGCAATCCCCGCCCTTTCTTTTTGCTCCTCTTTTTCGGCATAATGCTCCTATGGATACAAACTATCACTATCGTCTTTCTCGCCTCGTCCGCACCCAAAGCTCCGAGATTTTCCTGATTTGGGAAGAAGACCGCCGCATCGGCCAGCTTGACCTGCACTTCGCCGTCGAAAGCCGCACCATCCACGCCACCCTTGTTTTAGAAGCCGACCTGCCCGTCTCCACCGAAGAAGAGCTGCTGGCCCAGATTGACGACGACATTGTCTCCTCCTACCTGCCATCTTTTGAGCGCGAAGACTTCCTCGTCACTGTGTTTCGCGGCGAAGAAATCTCTAACTACACCGACTCTTCCGGCGCACTCGACGACATCGACGACGAGCATTTTGACGATGACGACGATGATGAGGAAGACGACGACCGCCCCCGCCGCCTGCGCTGATACTTTCAGCCACCCGAAAAAGCCGCTCCCGCAAACGCGGGGGCGGTTTTTTTGCCGCTACTGCTTTTAAGCCTTGACAACACCAGCAACACCGAGGTATTATTTCTATAATATTAGAAACGTGGTGATAACAAAATGAACGAACTGGATACTGAACACGATATGGCCGGAATGTTCAAGGCGCTGGGGGACCCAACCCGGCTCCGCATTTTTGAGTTTCTTTGTCAGCAGTGCTGCCCCGTGGCTGTTGAAGACAGCGGCGACGTGCGGCCTGTCCTGGGGCCGACGGTGGGCGAAGTTTGCTGCCATGTCACCGGCGCGGACCATATCACTTCCACCATCTCTTTTCACCTCAAAGAACTTCGCCTGGCTGGTCTGATTACGACGGAGCGGCACGGCAAAAACATGATTTGCGGCGTGAACCGTGACGCCGTCGCGTCCCTCACGGCGTTCCTGGGTGGCCTTGTTCCCGACAACAGCCGCGATTGCTGCGAATAAAAAACCACTGTGTAGAAAGCCGCTATGAATAACGCAGATGTAACGGTCCCGATCTGCCGCCCCTCGGTGACAGGGCGGCTCTCGTTTTTGGACCGCTACCTGACAGGCTGGATTTTCCTGGCAATGCTGCTCGGCGTGGCTTTAGGCTTTTTCGTGCCGGGCGTTTCCCAAAGCATCACCCGCCTGTCGGTCGGCACGACTTCCCTTCCCATTGCCGTCGGCCTGATCCTGATGATGTACCCGCCGCTGGCGAAAGTCAAGTACGAAGAACTCGGCAAAGTCTTTCGCAGCACCCGCATTTTAGGACTGGCCCTGGTGCAGAACTGGGTCATCGGGCCGCTGCTGATGCTTGCGCTGGCCTTGCTGCTGCTGCCGGACAAGCCGGAGTATGCCGTGGGCCTTATCATCATCGGCCTAGCCCGCTGCATTGCCATGGTTCTGGTTTGGAACGATCTTGCCGGCGGCAGCGCCGAGTACGCGGCTGGGCTGGTGGCCCTGAACTCCATCTTCCAGGTTCTTTTCTTTCCCGTGTATGCTTACGTCTTTCTTCAAGTGCTGCCGCCGCTTTTTGGCGTTCATTTTGCGGGCGTGGACTTGTCCCGCATCAGCATGGGCGCCATTGCCCAGAGCGTACTGATTTACTTAGGCATCCCGTTCTTCGCCGGGATGCTGACCCGGCTTGTGCTGGTCAGGGCAAAGGGACGCGAGTGGTATGACGGGCAGTTTATCCCGCGCATCAGCCCAATTACGCTGATCGCGCTTCTGTTTACCATTGTGGTGATGTTCTCGCTCAAAGGCCAGTATATCGTCCGCATTCCGTTTGATGTCGTGCGGATCGCCCTGCCGCTGATTGTTTACTTCGCGATCATGTTTCTGGTGTCGTTCTTTATGGGCCGCAGGCTCGGCGCGGATTACTCCAAGTCGGCAACACTTGCGTTCACGGCGGCGGGGAACAACTTTGAGCTGGCGATTGCAGTCGCCGTTGCCGTGTTCGGCATCAACTCTGGGGCGGCTTTTGCCGCTGTTGTTGGGCCGCTGGTGGAGGTGCCGGCTCTTGTCGGGCTAGTCAAAGTCGCGTTATACTTCCAGAAGCGCTATTTTGGGGGGACAGGGCCGACCGTCACAGAAGCGCTGCCTTTGTAAACCAATGGCTTAACAGACTGGAAACTTGGAGGAACGAAATGACAATGCGGCTTGCAATCTTCTCCGACATCCACGCCAATTTACCGGCAATGGAAGCCGTCGCCGCGCATATCAAGCAGGGCGGCTACGATGGCGTCTATTGCCTCGGCGATCTCGGCGGCTACGCTTCGGCCCCGAACGAAGTTCAGGCGCTTGTTCAGGACATGGGCTGCCCCACCATTTTAGGCAACTACGATGAGGGCGTCGGTTTCAGCAAAGACAGCTGCGGCTGCAACTACGTCAAGCCCTTTGATATTCAGATGAGCGATATTTCGTTCCATTGGACGCTTGAACACACTACGGACGAAAGTACAGCCTGGCTGCGAACGCTGCCGAAAACCATTCCGCTGGAAGTCGAAGGATGGCGCGTGCTGCTCTGCCACGGCTCTCCCACTTCCAACACCGAGTATCTGTTTGAAAGTCGTTCCGACGCTTACCTCCGCAAGTTTACGGGCGGAGGGAACCATGACGCTCATGCCGACGTGATCGTGTTCGGCCATACGCATGTTCCCTACCATCGCAGTGTGGAAGGCGTGGACTTCGTCAACACGGGTAGTGTGGGTCGTCCCAAAGATGCCGACCCTCGCGCCGGCTACTGCGTCTTGACGCTTGATGGTGACAGTGTTCAAGTGGAACAAGTGCGGCTTGCCTACGATGTGGAACTTGCCTGCCGGCGGCTTCTGGCGGCAGGTCTGCCGGATTACTTCGCCGACTACCTGCGAACCGGCGGGAACGTGCCAAACACCGGCTAATAATTTCTTGCTAATGGATTTCGTGCCGAATGCCGATAAAAATAACAGCATCTTACCAATCATAGATCTGTAATTTTTAGGAGCATAGCTTATGACGGTGGTTCTTCCCGCAGGCGGCATGAAACGAAAAGAGCTGGGGCATCTTCTAGTGGAGCAAGGACTGCTCAAAGAGCCGCAGCTTATGCAGGCGCTGACGTTCCAAAAGCAGACCGGACGCCCTCTCGGCGAAGTGCTGGTGGAACTAAACTTAGTTGGCATTGAAGATGTCACGCGGGCCAGGGCTTCGCAGGTAGACGCCGCCTATGTGGCGATGGACGACGTTGCAGTAGACAAAGAAGTTCTCGCGCTTATCCCTGCCGCCGTCGCCCACAAGTACGCCCTGCTGCCCATCGGCAAAACCCCGGACGGCACGCTCAAAATCATTGTCGTTGCTTGGAACGCGCGGGTCATGGAAGCCGCCCACAAAATCGCCACGACTCATCGCCTGCGGATTGCCCCCGCCATCGCCACCGAAGCGCCTCTGCTGGCCGCCATCGCGCATTGGTATGGACCCGCCCCGGAAGTCTCGGAGCCGAAGCCGGCAGCCGCCGCTCCCGCCCAAGCCCCAGTTCCCGCCCGGCTGCCCATCGCCGCTGCCGGGCCGCGCCCCGACGAAAAACGCGCATCCGATGTTTTCTCGGCTTCCCTGTCGCCGCTTGCCACCGGACAAACCGCAAGCGTTCAGCCCGACGCTTTAGACGCCACCGGCGGCGACCAGCCTGCCGTCATTCAGTTCATCAACAAGATTCTGACCGACGCCATTTTGTCGGGCGCAAGCGACATCCACTTAGAGCCGCGCCGCAATTCCCTCGACATCCGCTTTCGGCAGGACGGCACCCTGCGCCATGTGGACAGCATCCGGCGCGAATTTCAAGCGGCCTGCTCGTCGCGCCTGAAGATCATGGCCGAGATGAACATCGCCGAGCGCCGTCTGCCCCAAGACGGACGCATCTCGGTCACTATTGAAGGCCGCTCGGTAGATATGCGCGTCTCGTCCCTGCCGACCCAGTACGGCGAATCGCTTGTTCTGCGGATTTTAGACAAGTCCGGCGTCCGCCCGCAGCTCTCCCAGCTTGGCTTTTCCGAGCGCAACTTGAAAGCTTTA
>CAXTRL010000125.1:0-9441 GCA_964246575.1 uncultured Armatimonadales bacterium | reverse complement strand
TGCGGCATTACACTCGTTCCTTTTCCAGCGCCGCCAGCCCGGCATGTTCGCCGTCGGAGACCACCGCAATCTGCGCCGCTGCGTCCTGCATCATCTGCTCCCACTCACTTAGGGCGTCCCCGATTCCTGCCGCCTGGGACACCGGCAGGAACTTGTCCCGCAGGGTTTCCAGAGCGACCGCTTCCGCTGACAAGCCGCGCTTCTGCGCCGCTTTTGCGATAGCTTGTTCCAGTTCCGATGTGAGTGTAATAGTCATAAAACTTCTTGTTCGCGGCGATTGCTGCACCACCAGTCTTCATAATCAATGATTGGGACTTCTCCCCTCAGTTGGTCTACCAGCACGGCAACTTGTCCTCGATGGTAAGGAGCATGACCAAAAAGGTGGATAATCTGCACTTCAATCGGCAGGCTCAAGTGTTCTTCCCCCTCAGCGAACTCGAACTTCTGTGCCAACTGGGCTTCGTCCAAGCTTGCCAGATAGTTTGTCCAATGACGGGACGTGTCGTCAAAGCGGGGGCCAAGCGTGGCAAAACTGCACTTCTCGTCGTACCACTGTGCTGCCCATTCTTCTTCAGGGAGTGTTTCACCCTTTATGCGGTTTAGCCACTTCTTGCGGGAGGCGACCAAATGCCCGGCAACAGAAACCGCCTGCTGGAACCGAGCGTCGCTCCGGCTTGCTGCTGGGACAGAGTCGATCATGTCCAGCATCTTCTCGTTGCAGTCCTTCTCGTATTCATAAAGTTCACGATAAAGTTCAAGCCGTGACATAAAAAGCGCCTCCTCCGGTGTTTATTTTTTCTGGGCGTCGTTCTCGTTGTTCGTCTGTGTCCGCCAGAACTCAAGCATCGGCATCTCCGGGTCCGGGGCAAACTTGACGCGCTCATAGATTGCTGACAGCGGCAGGTCGCAGCCGAGGGACGGCAGTCGCAGCACTGCCTCTAAGCTGACCAGTTCCGTCAGCACCCACTGGTCAGCCTGGCGCGTGTAATGCTCGACGAACGGCTGATACTGCGACAGCATGACGTAATCCATCAGCGTTTCCAGCCGCCGGTAATGCGCGAACTTCCAGCTTCGGTCGTCAGCGGCAGTCGTCGGTGACAGCACTTCCATGATCACAGTGGGGTTCAGCAGGATGTCCAAAGAATCATCCTCAAACTCAAGTGGCCCGCACCCTACAACGACATCGGGGAAAAAGAACGAACCCGTTGCCAGGCTCTTGACCCGCAAATCGCTGGTGAACGGCTCACAGGTACTCCCGCGAAGCTGCTCTGTGAGCGCGGCACCGATGTTTAGGGTAATCCGGTTATGCACCCGGCTCGCCCCGGCCATTGCCAACATCTCACCGTTGACATACTCGCTTCGGTGATTAGCCTTGCGGTCCAGTTCCAAATACTGCTCCGGGGTGTAGCGATCTTGTGGTAATGAGGCCATGAGTAGTCGGTGTCCTTTAGCGGTAGCCTTTGATAAGGCCGTCTACGGCACATTCGCCGATGTATTCTTCCAAGCTGACGCTTGCCGACCGTGCGCCCGACTGTGCCTGCTCCAAAAGCGTTTGGCCGATATGCAGCGAGAACGTCAGTCCTGGCTCCGCCTCACCGGCGTCTTGCCCTGCCTGCGCCGCCAGAAAATGCGGGTTTTCAATCACGCCTAGCACGTTCCCCGCCGGGTCACGCACCGCGCCCAGCTTAATGCCGCCCCCGACATCCTGCACCGGCTGGTAAGCAGCCGCGCCGGACGCCACTAAATGCGCGAAAGCCGCTTCAGCATCAGGAACGCCCCAGTACGTCACGGCTTCCCGTGCCTGCCCGGCATCGGGGTCATTACTTGGCTGCAAGCCTAGCTCATAGCTGCCGACATGGAAGCCGACATAAAACGGCTCATCAAAATACGGCGTCTTGCCAAGCAGCATCGTGTACCAGGCTTTCGCCGCGTCTAAATCAGACACTTGATAAATCTGTGACCACAGCCCTTGCAGCATGATATTTTCCTCCCGTCACGTCACCGCTAGCATGATGCTTTGTGTGCAGTTTGATCTCTACCGGCACCAGTATAAGACAGATATTGCAAACTATAAATGCAAGAAGCCCTGCCTCCAATGCGCTTCTTAAATCCCATAGCCACAGGAGACCCAAATACAGCAGGCCGCAGCAAATAGACGGCACGGCGTAAAGCAGTGCCGTCTGAGGATGCCCAAGCGCAAGATGATACACGCAGGCGGTAAGGCAAGGCGACACAACGACTGCCAAGACGCCAGCTGCAATCAGCCATTCGCTCCTATCCTTTCGCAAC
This sequence comes from uncultured Armatimonadales bacterium, assembly GCA_964246575.1. GTDB lineage: Bacteria > Armatimonadota > Armatimonadia > Armatimonadales > Capsulimonadaceae > JANXMY01. The sequence goes on along the minus strand of CAXTRL010000125.1, from coordinate 7,152 downwards.
GGCATTATGTTTCCTTATTTCGCCGCGCCGACAGCTTCCACTTCTGCTGTTTTCTCCCGCACCCATTCGTTCAACAGGGTTTCGGCGGATGTGCCGCGCTGGCGGGCGGTTTCGCGCAGTTTAGCGGCAAGAGCCGCTTCAATCGAGAAATGTGTTCTGCGCGACGGCAAGTTAATCTCAAAATGTACTTCCGGCGAATTTGCGAGTTCATCGCCGATGTCATGCGTTTCCATGTATTCAATCGCCTCAGCGAAATAGGCAAGGTCTTCTTTGGCTTCTTCTTCCAAAGCCAAGTCAGCAGTGGTTTTACCTGCGTTCATACTGATTTCTCTCCTTTTTCTCCATGTCCCGCGCACTTGTTACCAGCACTAAGCTTCGTGAGCGATGCTGATTGCGCGGCTTGTAAACAAACACGACAAGCAAGTACCGGCCTGCATCAGTCTGACCGAGCGCGACATAGATGTCTTCGCCGGGACGGTTGCCGCGCTCTCGAAAACGGATGTGCGGAGTGTTGAAAAACACTTCTTCAACTTCCCACCATTCTACATGGTGTTTGACGCTCAACTTATCGAGTACATCATCTAGCCAAAGAAAATCGTCAAATGTCATGGTATCCTCCTTGACTGCCCCGCTGCCGGGGAAGGCTTTTGCTCTCCCTAGCAGGCTTATTGCTCTTCCGCTGCGCCGACGGTGAGGATTTCGGCGGCCTTGTCGCTGCCGCGAATGACTTTCTCGATCTCGTCCATCATTTCTGGATGCTCTTCCAGATAGGTCTTAGCGTTTTCCCGGCCCTGGCCAATGCGGGTCTCGCCGTAGGAGAAGAACGCGCCGCGCTTAGTAATCAGCTCCATTTCGACGCCGATGTCAATAATGGACCCCGAGCGGGAAATGCCTTTGCCGAACATGATGTCAAACTCGGCCTGGCGGAACGGCGGCGCGACTTTGTTTTTAACGACCTTGACTTTCACCCGGTTGCCGACCATGTCCGTGCCTTGCTTGAGCGTTTCAATGCGCCGCACATCCAGCATGACGGAGGCATAGAACTTCAATGCCCGCCCGCCGGGCGTCGTTTCCGGGTTGCCGAACATGACGCCGATTTTCTCGCGGATTTGGTTGATAAAGATCGCCGCCGTGTTGGTTCTGGAAATAGAGCCGTTGAGCTTCCGCATGGCCTGAGACATCATGCGGGCCTGCAAACCCATGTGGCTGTCGCCCATCTCGCCTTCAATCTCGGCCTTTGGCACCAGCGCGGCCACCGAGTCCAGCACGACCACATCCACCGCGCCCGACCGGACGAGCGCGTCCATAATCTCCAATGCTTCTTCGCCCGTCGAAGGCTGGGAAATCAAGAGCTTGTTGATGTCTACGCCTAAGTTCTTGGCATATTCTGGGTCCACCGAATGCTCGGCATCAATAAACGCTGCGACCCCGCCCGCCCGCTGGGCTTCGGCGACAATGTGGTACGCCAGCGTCGTTTTGCCTGATGACTCTGCGCCGTGAATCTCCGTGATCCGCCCGCGCGGCACGCCCCCCACCCCCAGCGCAATGTCAAGCGCAAGCGACCCCGTGGAGATCGTTTCCACGGTCATGCGCGGCGACTCGCCGAGACGCATCACGCTGCCTTTGCCGAACTGTTTTTCAAGCTGCGACAGCGTCATGTCAAGGGCTTTGTCTTTATCCAATGGAGTCTCCTTGTTCTTCCGGCTGCTTGCCAAAAGGGAACGTGTGTACGATATTGTACCTGGCTTTCGCGTTATTTCCGCGACTATCCGGCGGCAGAGTCTGCATGAGAACAAACTGCGTCGCCTGCCAGAAAGGGAACGAGCGTTCGGTCATAGGAGGAGCAGTTTCTGCGCTGTCAGAGCCTCTACGTCGTGGGTAGCGTGCCACTGTAATATGAGGTACGTAAGTTCTGTCTTCGCGCTGGAACCCCAAATGGCTGCATGATTGGTCAATTCGCCTAGCCAGTTCAGCAATTTCGCTGCTTCTGCGGACACCCATCCAAAAAATGCGCTTGGAACGGTTTGATGGAAAACTGCCCGGTGCAGCCAACTCAACAGCAAATGGCGAAAGTGCCTTGACAACGAAATTTGCTGCTGCGATTAAATCCTGCTGCCGCTCCTCTGCAACATCTCCTAAAAACTTGAGCGTAACGTGATAATCTTCAGGATCATACCAGGAAGCAATATCCATAAGTGCCGGCTTCCAGAACGTGATCACTTCGTCTTGGATAAATCGTTGTGCCTCTCCAGAAATCTGCAAGGCAAAGAAGTGGTTCATGTCTTCGCCGTACCTTCTTGAAACTGCGGATCGTCCGGGTTCATCAGGAAGCGGCGTACTAGGGCCAGTGCATTTTGCGAGGCGCGATAGGCGACATCAGCTCGGCTGCCGAGAATATGGTGATGCTCGGAGATCGCGCCGCCGTCCCACGCCAGGCCGATATGCACCGTGCCGACGGGCTTCGCGTCCGACCCGCCCCCCGGCCCGGCAATGCCGGTGACGCTTACGCCCAGGTCTGCGCCGGCGGCGGTCCGTGCGCCTGTCGCCATCGCTTTCGCCGTCTCCGGGCTGACTGCTCCGGTGCGCTCAATGGTTTCCGCTGGGACGTCCAAAAACTTGATCTTAGCTTCGTTGGAGTACGTCACCAGTCCCAGCCCGAAGATGTCCGACGCGCCGGGAACATCGGTCAGGCGCTTGGCGATGAGGCCGCCGGTGCAGGACTCGGCGACTGCGATATTTTGGCCGAGCATTTGGAGCAGCCCGACAACGGCTCCTTCCAGCGTTTCATTGTCCACGCCGTAGACCACGTCCCCCAGCCGCTCGCGGAGCGCGGCTTCACGGGGCGCGATGAGCGCCTGCGCTTCTTCCTGCGTTGCGGCACGGGCAGTAATCCGCAGATGCACTTCGCTGGTCTTCGCATAAGGCGCGACAGTTGGGTTGTCCGACGCCATTAAATCTTTGGCGCGTTCTTCCACTAAAGACTCGCCCATGCCGGCAATCCGCAGGGTGCGGGACAAGATCACGCTCCGGCTGCCGCTGGTTTTCTCGCTCAGATATGGCTCGACGCTCTGATTGGTCATCGGGATCAGCTCGTTCGGCGGTCCCGGCAGGCAGATGGCGATTTTACCGTCTTTTTCAAACAGCGCCCCAAGCGCCGTTCCCTGTGGGTTTGGGATACCGCGCCCATGTACCGGCACTAAAGCCTGTTTGGCAAAGCTTGGCGGCAGGTTCCCCCAGCCCCTAAGAGCCGCCCGGTCATTGAGCCACTTGATATGCTCTGCATCTTCTACAAAAGAATCGCCTAGCACTTCCGCAACCATCTCTTTGGTCAAATCATCCTGCGTTGGGCCAAGCCCCCCGACCGTAATCACCAAATCAGCCCGTGAAAATGCCAGCGTCAGCGTTTCACGCAGCCGCTCCGGGTTGTCCCCAACCGTAGAGCGGTTGTAAATGCTGATGCCGAGACTAGACAGCATCTTCGCCAGGAACACCGCGTCCGTATCCACAATCTGCCCCAGCAGCAGCTCCGTCCCCACCGATACAATCTCTGCGTTCATTTGAGTAGTTCTTTTCTATTTTGCGATATACGACTCTTGAGTCCTTCTATGCGTTACAGCAAGACTCCTATGTAAGAAACCCACACAACAAACAGCATATCATTATGCTTCTTTGGGTATCATACTAATTATGGATGAATATGATAAGCAAAGACTTCTGAGTGGCTTTGTCACTCAAGATGGGTGCTGGCTGTGGACACGCGGCTGTGCTAGAGGCGGGTACGGCTCATTGTTTATTGGCGGTAAAACCCGTCGTGCTCACCGGGCCTGCTACGAGCTTATCTATGACGTAACTTTAACTCCAGACCAATTTCTGCATCATGTCTGCAAAAATAAACTTTGCATAAACCCGTTTCATATGGAGATCACTAATCAAGCCGATCATGTAGACAGTGCGACTTTCGGTAACAAGGATAAAACCCATTGCCCCTACGGCCACGAGTATACTCCTGAAAATACTCATTGGAACAGAGGCGGCAAAAGTCGCGAGTGTTATACCTGCAAGCTGCTTCGGATGAGGCGCAAGCGTCTTCGCCTTAAACAAATTACAGACGAGAGACTTAAAGCGCTCGCCTTGAAGTATGCCGCTAAGACAGAATGACGAAACAAGACTCTAAAGTCCATTCTTGCGCCGGCGCAATACCCGACATTTATGTCGGATATTATTCTAACCCATAATCCGGTCGATGATTGTCTCCAGCTCGTCCATGTTGGAGAAGTCGACGGTGACGATTCCACGGCCGTTGCGGCTGTTGCGAATGGAGACTTTGAGACCCAGCGCACTGCGGAGCTTGTCTTCAATCGCTTGCAGGTGAACATCTTCCACTGGCTCAGTGTCTTCCACGGCCCGCGCCGAAACTGAGGAAAGACGGCTTTTCGCGGCAACCGCCGGCTCTTCCAATGCCCGGCGGCGAGATTCGGCCACATTCAGCCCTTCAGAGACCATCTGGGACCACAGCGCAAAGCGGCGATCCGAGGCCGGCACAGACAGCAGCACTTTGCCGTGTTCCATCGAAAGCTGGCCGCTGGAAATGCTGTCCTGCATCTCCGAGGGCAGGCGCAGTAGGCTAAGGGCATAAGCCACCGTAGACTGAGACTTGCCGAGCTGACGGGCAAGCTCCACCTGGGTCAAGCCAAACTGATCCAAAAGCTGGCGATAACCGCGAGCGGCTTCCATCGCGTTCAAGTCTTCCCGCTGGATGTTCTCAATCAGCGCGACTGTCAGCGCCTCTTCATCGGTCATCCGGCGGACAACCGCTGGAATTTGTGTGAGGCCGGCCAGGCGGGCGGCCCGAAAGCGGCGTTCCCCAGCGACCAGCTCATAGCGCCCCCCGCCGTGCGGGCGAACCATCACCGGCTGCAAAACGCCGTGCGCTTGGACCGACGCCGTCAGCTCTTCCAGCGCCGCTTGATCAAACTCCGAGCGCGGCTGGTAAGTGTTGGCGATGATCTTGTCTACGGCGATCTGCTGGACTAAGTCTTCACTTGTCGGCACAGGCGCGGCCTGCGCTTGGGCGGGTGGGGCAATAGGCGCTTCTTCGGAGGGGGCCGGCGACGTGACGGCGATTTTGGCGCTCGGCGGGATCAGCGACGACAAGCCGCGTCCGAGGCGGCTCTTTTCTAATGGCTTCTTCTCAAGTTTGCTATTCTTCTCCAATGTATTATTCTTTTCCAAGTGCGATTAACTCCTGAGCCAGTTCGGCATACGCGACCGCTCCTTTAGATTTCGGGTCGTACAGCGCAATCGGCTGGCCGAACGACGGCGCTTCGCTGAGGCGGACGTTTCGGGGAACGATTGTTTTTGCAACTGCTTCGCCGAAGAACTCACGCACTTCGGCAACTACTTGACGTGAGAGATTGATCCGCTCGTCGTGCATGGTCAGCACAACCAGGCCAATGGCGAGCTTCGGATTGAGGTGCTGCTGCACCCGCTCGACAATGTTCATGAGCTGCGAGATGCCTTCCAGCGCGTAATACTCGCACTGGATGGGGATCAGCACGGCATCCGCCGCCGTCAGGATGTTCAATGTCAGCAGGCCCAGCGACGGTGGGCCGTCAATAAAAATATACTGGTAGTCCTTGTCCACGGGCTTCAGGATTTTCTTGAGGATGGTTTCGCGGGACAACTCCTGAAACATCTCCATCTCAGCCCCAGCCAGATCCAGCGTTGCCGGGGCTAAATCTAGGCCCGGCACAGTCACGTCTTTCAAGATAATCTCGGCTAAAGTCGCGCCGCCGGTGAGAGCATCATAGATGCTATGCTCCACGGTTTCTTTCTGCCCCAGGCCGCTGGTCGCGTTGCCCTGCGGGTCGCAGTCAATCAGCAGCACCCGGCGGCCCGCCTGCGCCAGACTTGTTGCGAGGTTGACCGCCGTGGTGGTCTTGCCGACCCCGCCTTTCTGGTTGACGACTGCTAATGTCCAAGCCATGCGTTCTGTTCCTTTGCGCGTTCGGTTTCTCGGTACAAGTTCCACATTCAGCGCTAATCTCCTGCGTGCGAAGGTAAGACGGCACAAAAAAACGCAGAGGCGATTGCCTCTGCGTGATTTGTTTCCCGATACCTAAGCGAACAAATGTACGATTTACTGAACTTGGTCCGCCTGTGATCGGCGCACGATTTGGTCGGCGATGTCGGCGCTGCTGACATGGTAGGTGCCGCTTTCCACCTGTGCTTTGAGCTTGCTGACTAGGTCAACACGGGTATCCGGCGCGGCTTGGACCGCCGGCAGGTAGCTGGCTGCTTCGGTTTTTGCCGCCGATAAGGCTTTTGCCTGTGCGGACAGCTCAATCTGGGCTGCCGGGCCGGCTCCCGGCCCGGCAGTTTTTGTGACGGGCGCTGCCGATTGGGTTCGCAGATTGGCTGCGGCGACAGATTCAATGCTGCTGGCGCGAACGGCTTCGTCGTTTGTAATTTTCATGGTCTTTTTGCCCCCTATGGTTGGTGCGGCGGCTGGGCGATCATCACAGCGCTTTGTGTATTTTAGGGCGCTGCCTTAGACCCGGTAGCTTTGCGTCCCCGCCTTTCGGCGGGTTTGCCTTGTCGTTTCTTGCTTTTTTGCTTATGTTCGTTTCATCACTTCAGCCACTTTGGCTGGTGATAGCATCATAATCGGCGTCCGGCCTGCGCTTCTTTAGGGTATTTTACACTTATTCACAAATAATTCTCATTATTTTATTCTTGATTTTATTCTTGATTTTATTCTTGTGCGAAAATCGCCCTGCCGAGGCCCAGCATCAGCGCGTCTTCCGCAACGGCCACAGCCGGATCTGGAATTCTCGTGGCCTGCACGAAAGCGCGGCGCAGAGTGTAGGTCAAAAATGTGGAAGCAATCGCAGCCGCCGTGCCGACCGCCGCTCCCATTGCCGCGGGCTTGCCTTCCGCAAGGAACATCGCCGCGCCGCACAGGCCGCCGGAAGCTGCACGCCCGGCCAGCGGCAGCGGCGCAGTGCGGTTCGGCGTCTGAGGCAGCTTGTCGCCCACGAGTTCGCCAAGCGCCATCAGCCTGAGTGCATTCGCCGCCTTCGGCGACGCCATCCAGGGCAGCGGTGACGCTTCCAGAAACAGCGACGGATGCGTGAGCAGGTAGCTGCTGGT
>CAXTRL010000124.1:5134-9483 GCA_964246575.1 uncultured Armatimonadales bacterium | reverse complement strand
TCTAAGGCAAGCGGAACAGTTTCGGCAAGCGTTTCCCGGAGACGCGCACTCGGCATAACCGGCACAGCTTCGCTGAACGTGTTGAATTTCGTGACAATATGAAGACCAAACTGCTGTATGAGCATACTCAGCGTGAAGTTGTTATAGGCCATGTGCTTTGCTGATTCTCCTAGACTGTAACCCGTGTGCCGGACTGGAACGATTCGATGGACGCCAGCGCCAGGCGCAGCGCCCGGCGTCCCGCTGAGGCCGGAACCGGAGGCGGCTGGTCCTGCCGAAAGGCGGTGAGCATGTCGTCCATGTAGGCGTCAAACGTGCGCTGGAACTCGCGGTCACGGTCATTGAAGTAGCCTGCCGACCAGACTTCCGCTGTTTCGCTACCTGCGGCCTGAAACGAGTAGCGGCGCACTGTGTCTTCAACAAGGACACGCCCTTGCGTCCCATTGATCTCAACCCGGTGCGTGTCGGCATAAGCATACGACGAATTGTAGGAACCGACCAAGCTGCCAATCGCGCCGCTCTCGAACTTCAGCGAAATCGCCATGTCCTGAAAGCTGTCCGGCGTCTGTTTGTCGGACATCTCGGCCATGACGGTCTGAATAGGGCCGCACAGATATTCCAGCATGTCAAAGCCGTGGCACTGCGTTTCAACAAGGTTGCCGAATGGATGCCCCGCGCCGCCTTCGCCGCCGAACCGCCAGGTCGCAAACACGAGGTCGCCGAGCCGCCCGGCGTCAATCGCTTCCTTTGCCTTCTGCACGGGCTTTGCATAGCGGTGGTTGAAGTTGATCGCAAAGAATAGCTTTCTTGATTCTGCTTCGCGCAGCAGCGTGTCGGCTTCAGCCAAATCAAACACAAGCGGCTTCTCTACAAGCAGCGGAAAGCCTGCTTCGATCACTTGCAGCGTCGGCGCAAAATGGCCTTCATTGGGCAGGCAAATGCTGACCAAGTCCGGCTTTTCCCGTTCCAGCATCGCGCCGATGTCCGTGTAAGCCCAGACTCCGAATTCCCGCGCCCGCGCCTCGGTGCGCTCCGCCGTGCGCCCGGCAATCGCGCAGAACTCCACATCAGGCCGCTCTTGAAAAATGCGGGCGTGCTGCCGCCCCCACCCGCCTGCGCCAATCAGCGCGATTTTTAGCGTCTCTGTTGTCATGGGTTCTCCTGCTGAGCTAAGAGCAGCCTATTCTTGAGCATGTCTAACGTATCAAGCATCTCTAAGATTGTTGCGTATTCGTAATGAACGAACTCAACTTGATACTCAGGGTCCCAGTCTGAGATGCGCCAATCTACAAACTCAATGTCGCTCATTGCGACATGCCAATGAAGTTTTTCCCAAACGTAAAAGCCGGCCTCAAAATGCTCATGTGTGAATTGAGCACAGATACCATAGTGGAGCGTGTAGGGGAAAATGTCCACTGCGATTTTATTTGTATGAAGCACATTCTCGTTCTCGCGCAGCCAAGCTCGGAGCGAGCCAATAAAGCTGTAAATCAGTTCGTTCATGGCTTCGGTGCGCGGACGCTCCAATAAGGTCTCTGACGAAAAGCACAAATGCTGCTCAATCGCTTTGGCTTTCCTGCGCCTCACGGATCATGGCGACTAGGAGGCCGACAATTTGCTCCGGCTGGGCAATCGTGTATTCCGCTTGATCCACTGTCACCAAAGTATCCGTCAGACGCAGAAACTTCCAGTTGCTGCCCGTGGTAACCACGCCGTAGATCGCCGGCAGGGCCGCCGCACGGGCGGCGTTGAACCGCTGCGCGGCCAGCATTTCGGCAACGCACTGGCCGATGCCCGCCTTGATGTTCTCGTTTTTGGCTTCTACGACGGCAACAACGGGAGCCTGCACGGAAAGCTGCAAAGGCGATAAGCTGAACAAGAAATCACAGACCCCGCGCAGTCCTGCCTCGGAATCAACAGTGAAGTCAATTCCAGAAAAGAGGCTGATCTGTCCCCCCAGTTGACGCCGCACTTCCGCCAGCATGGGTGCAATAATAAACTCGGAACGTGCTTTTTCTGTGCTGACTTCTAAAGCAAGCGGCACGGACTCAGCGAGTGTTTCTCGAAGCAACAAGCTTAGCGTCACGGAAGCCGCCTGGACAAAGGCATCCGGCTGGGACACGACCCGCAGGCCAAACAAACGGATCATTCCGTCCAAAGTGAACTCATTATAAGCCATACATAACCTTAATGCGCGGCCGTTTCTGGGTGACCTTTGGCGAAGAACTTCTTCAGGGCAGGCCAGACATCTTCTTTATCGTTGATCTTGACCAGCACGACGCGCTTGTCGTCCGCGAAGGCTTCTTCGTAAGCTTGGCCTAAAGGCGCGAAGCCGAAGGACGACTGCCAGCCGTCGCTGCCGATTTCACCGTAGCCGATCAAGTTGCACAAGTCGCGCATCTTCTTGACGAGGTCGACGCACTCGGCGTCGCCCCAGTTGTAGCCGTCGGAAAACAGAAACGGGTAGATGTTCCACTCGCGCGGATTGTAGCGCTTGCCGATGATGTCTAAAGCAAGACGGTAGGCGCTGCTCATGCGGGTCCCGCCGCTGTCGCCAAGTGAGAAGAACTGGTTTTCGGTAACTTCTTTAGCTTCCGTGTGGCAGGTGATAAAAACAATCTCGGTGTTGGTGTATTTGGTCTTGAGAAACTGGGTCATCCAGAAGTAAAACGAGCGGCAGATATACGCCTCCCACTCACCCATCGACCCCGAAACGTCGCGCATGGCGAAGACGACGGCGTTGCGCTGCGGCTCGGTGACAATCTCGTAGTTCTTGAAGCGCTTGTCTTCCGGGCGCACCTCCCATTTGTTTTCGTTGCCGAGCCGCGAATTGCGGCGGTAAGCTTCCAAAAGCGTTCGCTTGCGGTCCAAGTTCGACGCGATGCCGCGCCGGGTGATGGTGTTGAACTCCATCTGCTCCGACAAAATCTGCTTTGCGCCTTTGTCTTCTAAGTTCGGCAGCGACAGGTCTTCAAAGACCAGCTGGGCCAGCTCGTCCAGCGTGAACTCGGCTTCATAATAGTCCACGCCGGGGTCTTGGCCTGCCTGCTTGCCGACGCCCTGGCCTTCTTTGTCCGACGGGGCGCGGCCCAGCACGTCGCCGGGCTTTGTGCCGCCCGCGCCCTGCCCGATGCGCTCCCGGTCATGCGGGTCAAACCGGATGCGCGGCAGCTCGAGGCCCCGCACCGGGACTTTGACGATCTTGCCCCGGTCAGCCGTGATGATATCCTGCTGGGAAATAATATCGCCCAAGTTTTGCTTGATGACTTCCTTGATCTTGTCGTTGTGCCTCGCCCGATCCCGGTCCGCCCGGCGGTGCAGGTCCCAAGAATCATTGGAAAGCGAATACAGTGGCTCAGTCATATTAACGCTCTTTTCCTTATGCTCAGTCACTTTTACATACTTAGTCACTATATTGTGCCGCAAGCTCCGGCGGCATACAGTTGGGCGTTCCCGACTGCTCCGACTTGCGAATCACGCTGATGGTGCCGTCCAGCTCCAAAAACGCATACCGGACATCTTCAATCGTAATCATGTTCTCGCCGCGCAGGCCCGCGTTTAAATCCGCCCGCGACACGGCATATTTAGTCATGTTTGCGTCTAAGACGCCGCCGTTATGCACCAGCAAGATCGGCTCGCCTTCTAGAATACGCCTGGCTTTGACACTTTTCGCCGTCCAGCGGTTTAGCCCAGTGGAAAGAAGAAGCAGCGTCAGCGCCCCGGTCAGCGCCCCTAAAACGGAGTTGTCGTCGCCAATCAGCGCGTTCTGCACCACATTGGACAGCAGCAGCACAATCAGCAAATCAAACGTCGTGTTCTGGGTCAAATCCCGCTTGGACATAAACCGAAACGCGACCAGCAGCGCAACGTAAATCAGAATTGGGCGGATGATTTTTTCCAGCCACGACGGCTTCGGCAGAAGAACATCGTGCCAGGGAATCGAAAACAGTGTGTGTTCCAGTTAGTTATCCTCCGGTGCGTCTGTGCGTCCCAACAGTGCATTGATCGTCCAAGCCACTTCCGGCATTGCCAGCGGCGAAAGCGTGTCTTCACCTGTCAGCCGCGCCACATTTTGATAACTTTCTGCTGACGGCTGCCGATGCACGACGATTGTGGCTTCATTGACCAGCACAGCCCAATAGTCAGTGATGCCCGCTTGCGCGTACATTGCTGCCTTTTCGCCGAGGTCATACTCCTCTGTCGTCACGGAGACTTCCACAAGCAGCCGCACATCCTCCGGCATAGGCTGACGGTCGCTGTAATCGGCTTGTCTGCCATTTAGCACCATGATGTCTGGGATTGGCTCGCTGTCGGCACTCAGGCGAACAGGCTTCTCTTCACGGATCGCA
>CAXTRL010000124.1:0-5124 GCA_964246575.1 uncultured Armatimonadales bacterium | reverse complement strand
CCTAAACACTTCCCGAAGCATTTCAGCGATTTCCGATGTAAGTGTCGCATGGCGCGGGCCTTGCCCCATGATTTTTATGATCCTTCCGTGGACGAGTTCCAGCCGCTCGGCAGGGCCAAACACCCCCGCCTCTGCGGCTTTGTCGAATGCTGTGACTGTCCAGTGATATGACACTAAGTCTGCGCCAGCGTCTAGCGACTTCAGCGTCTCGGGTTCTCGTTTTTCAAGCAGTGCTGTCGCCATGTGTCACCCCACTAGTCAATATAGAAAATCAGCCTAGAACGGCCTGCTCCAAGCCTTTTTTCAATGGACTGCATCAAATCCAGAACAAGGTTTGTGCTCAATTCCAGCTTTTCTCGCGGGATGCTCATGTGTGCGAGTGCTGACTCAATCTCAGCATAACTTAGCCAACTCAGGTATGGATTAACTTCACCAATAATTTCCGAAACAGCATGCTTGGTCTGCTCCGAGACATTCGGCGGCAGACCGCCGCGCAGTGGAAACAGGGGCGCGGGGTCGCCTTGTTGAGACCGGATGCCGGCAATCGCCGAAAAGAAACGATAATCTTTTGCGTTGTTAAAGTGGATAAACCAGTCCAGCGGAATGCAGTTGTCGCAGTAAAAGGAGAAAGGCGGCTCCGCCGCCCTCTCCGGCTCATACCATGCTTCATCGTCGTACTCAACCCATGCTTCGATTGACGAACCCATTACATGCTACCCTTACCGATTGAGCAGGGTGCCGACATATTTGAGAAGCTCGTTGGCGGACTGCTCGGTGTAGCCCTGGTCTTTGACGAGGCGGTCTACTACGTCGTTGATGCGGCGAAGCTGCTCCTGGTTCGGGGTCTTGGTGCTGGTCGTGATCTTGACGATGTCTTTCAAATCCGAGAACAGCTTCTTTTCTAAGGCTTCTTTGAGGCGCTCGTCGGAGCCGACGCCGAAGGAGCCACCCCGGCGGGAGACGGACGCGACCGAGCGCATGATGCCTTCGCGGAACTCGCGCTTGGCGTTCTCGGAGACGCCGATCTGCTCTTCAATGGAGCGCATGAGCCGCTCATCGGGTTCCACGTCGTCGCTGGTGATCGGGTCCTTGACTTTGGTGCGGTTGCAGAAGGCGTCTACGTTGTCTAGGTAGTTGTCCAAAAGCGTGGTCGCGGACTCCTCGTAGGAGTAGACAAACGCTCTTTGGACTTCTTTTTTGGCAAGCTCGTCGTAATCTTTGCGCGTCTCGTCAATGAACCCCAAAAGGCGCCGATGCTCTTCCTCGCTGCTGGTGTATTCTTGCAGGCCGTCGCGCATTCCGCGCAGAACGTCAATCGGCGTGACGTAGCCTTTGCCGCCTTTGACTAAGGCCGCCGAAATGCGGTTGATGACAAAGCGCGGGGAAACGCCGCTCATGCCTTCGTCCATGAACTCTTCCTGCAATTCCCGGATATGCTTCTGGTCCCAGTCGCCGACCTGCTTTTCGCCGTCGTACAGCTTCAGCTTGGTCATCAAGGACAAGCCGGACTTCTTGGACGGCTTCAGGCGGGTCAGGAGCGCGAACATGGACGCCGTGCGGAGCGTGTGCGGGGCGATATGAACGGCGGTCAGATCCGTGCGCTCGTCCTGAAGCTGGGACTGGCCGATCAGCTTCTCGTAGATCTTGATTTCTTCGGTGAGGCGCAGGTTGTACGGGACGCGGACCACAAAGATGCGGTCAATCATGGCCTCGTTTTCTTTGTTGCCGAAGTAGGAATTGTACTCGTATTCGTTGGTGTGGGCGAGAACCACCAAGTCGGCATAGATGAGGGCGAAGCGGGACGCTTTAATGGTCTGCTCGCCGGCAACGGTGTTCAGCTCGTACAAAAAGCGCTTTTCGGCTTTGAGCATTTCGATGAACTCAATCACGCCGCGATTGGCGATATTCAGCTCGCCGTCAAAATTGTAGGCACGGGGATCGGACTCTAACCCGTACTCGGTGAGCGCCTGAATGTTGACGGAACCCGTGAGTTCGGCCACGTCCTGGGACTTCGGATCGGCAGGTTTGAACGTGCCGATGCCGCGCCGCTCGCGCTCGGACAGGCTGATGCGCTCGACGGGAACATCGTCAATTTTGCCGCCCCACTCGTGCTTGAGCCGGTAAGCATCCACGGGGTCTAGGTCGCCTTCAATGTGGATGCCGAACTGGTCTTTAAACGCCGGGCGCAGCTCTTCGGGGATGAGATGCAGAGGCTCTTCGTGCATCGGCGAGCCTTTGATGGCATAAATCGCGCCTTCTTCCGTCCGCGAATACTTTTCCAGACCCTTTTTCAGCAGCGTAGACAGCGTAGACTTGCCGCCGCCGACCGGGCCGACCAGCATCAGAATCCGCTTGCGGATGTCCAGACGCCGCGCTGCCGGGGCGAAGTATTCTTCCACTAAATGCTGAATGGTGCGCTCCATGCCGAACAGCTCGCCCTCAAAGAACGTGTATGTCTTGGGCTGCCCTTCGCCATTGTCTTCAACGCCGGCCGAGACGATCATGTCGAACATGCGGGCGTGGGCCAGGTCCGAAACGCGCGGATTTTTGGAAACGATGTCCAGGTAGTCCTTGAACGTACCTTCCCAGTGCAGCTTGTCCGCCGTCAGCCGATGTTCTTCCGCCTGCTTGAGAATATCCCAGTTGCTCATACGATTTCCTTTCCTGCAAATGCTGCGAACTAACGCTTTGACTCAGTGCCTTTAAAACACACGCAGCCTCGGCGCTCGTAGGGGTCTACGAAATCACCGAGGCTGTACGCTCGAATCTTCTGTCTGAGAGATGCTGAATTCCTGTCAATCGCCCGCTTTGCCTCGGTGTGCCGGACCGCGATGTGAAGGTGGGTGGGTCGGGGGTGAAAGACGCGGGTGTCCGCTCCAAAATCCCGCCTGCCGGGCGCGATGGCCCGAACCGGCGTTCTGCGCTGAACTTGGTCTATGGTTATTATACCATGTATTCGCCGTGATGTTCAGATTACGAAATTGAAGGCTGGTTTGTTCCAGTGTCTTCTTTGTTTTCATTGGGGTCAGGCCGCAGATGATGCCAGAGCCAAAGGGCAAACAGAACAACGAGAACCGCCGTGACGGCCAGGTCCGCTTTTTGCAGCCAAACATGCACTTGCTGCCAGTGCTGCCCCAGCTTTGTCCCCGCCCACGCTAACAAATAGCAGAACGGCAGAGCGCCGACAAACGTGAACGCGCAAAACTGGGGAAAGTTCATGCGGGCGATTCCCGCCGGCAGGGAAATAAATGTCCGCACAATCGGCAGCCAGCGTCCGAAAAAGACCGTCCAAACGCCGTACTTGTGGAAAAACGCATCCGAGTGGTCAATATCGCGCTTTCGGATCAGAATATACTTGCCGTACTTGTCCAGAAACGGACGCCCGCCGACATGCCCGACCCAGTAGGCCAGCACCGAGCCAAGCAAGTTCCCAAGCGCCCCAATCAGCGTCAGCGCCCAGATGTTGGGGTGGAAGCTGCCTGTCGGCGCGGTAATCTGCGCCCCGGCAAACGGCATAATCGCCTCACTCGGCACTGGGACACACGCCGATTCCAAAGACATCAGCAGCAGGACGCCCGGATAACCGAGCGCCCCGATCAAATGCGTAATTCCGTCAATTAAATGCTGCATAAGTGCTTTCGTTTTTCTGGTTTACGGGATGGGGTGCGCCTTCCCGCGCAAGCCGGGCCATCCATGCGGCAAAATACAGCCACAAAGCCAGCACGGCGAAGAACTTCACGGACAGCAGCAGGTGAAAGAAATGCCGCTCCCAACTGCCGGAGTCTATCGGAATAGCCCACGCGATGAGAAAGACCGGCGCCGCCGCCCACAGCGTCTTCCACCGGCTTTCCTGAACAAAAAGAAGATGCGCCAGCGCGACAAACGCGGCAGGCAAAACAAAGACTAGATGATGCTCCCAGGACAGCGGGGCGACCAAATACATTGTCAGCAGAAACAGGGCGAACTCCAGGTCCAGAAGCGGGCGCTCGGACAAGCCCGCCCGCGCTTTCCGCAGCCGGAAGCTGAGAAGAAGTTCCGTTCCAAACAAAGCCGCGCACACGCCGTAGGCCGTCAGCTTGGCCGCCGCCGGATTGACCCACACTGCGGTTTGCGGGTCCAAGAACAGCCGCGAAACAAACCCGTTGACGCTCTGGTTCCAGATTGCGGACGGCGCGAACAGGCCAGGGGCCGTCTTTGTGTATCCCCCGTAAGGCAGCACATAAACCCACCAGTCGCGCCACAGTGCATGAGGCAGCACCAAAAAGCTTGCGGCGGCCAGCAGCGCCAGAAACCCCGCCGTCCACCCCGCCGTCCGCCATTCTCCCTTCACCAGCAGGATCGGGAGGAACAAAATGGGATAAGTCTTGAAAGCAATCGCCAGCGCAAGCGGCAGGGCGCAAAGCGCCGGAGCCGCCTTTCGCTGAAGCGCATACCACATCAAGCAAAGAAGCAAAATCACATAAAAATTGATCTGCCCGGATGTCAGCGTCACGATGCTCGCTTGGAACGAGACCAGGTAAACGGTCAAAAACACGGCGGCCAGCCCTTGACGCGCTAGGTGGCCCGCCTGCGCCGGGTCGGCGAAAGCGGCACGCCGCCGCAGCGGCTCCATTAAGCCCAGAAGATCCAGCAGCAAAAATAGCAAACCAAAAATGCAGCACTGGCTGGTCCCCAGCACCAGCAGTGTTGCGGCTTTAAAAGACAAGCCGGCAAGCGGCGCAAACAGCAGCAGCGACGGCGGCGGGTACAGGTACGGCCAGACCGTATGATGCACCGCGTCCGCGCCCCAATGCAGAGCGCCGGGCGTGTAGGGGGATTGGTGGTGAACAAACGTCGTCTGCGCCGCGTAGTAGAACGAGGCTAAATCCCCGAATTGAGAAGCGTGCAGCTTCGCGCCGTAAGTATACGCATATTCCAGATACAAAAAAGCCAGGATCAGCAAAAAGACTTTGCGGAACGGCGGCGCATCCCGAAAAGCAGTAACGATCTTACGCGACATGATTCGTTAGTTCGCGCGGCCTGCTGACAATTCCTGCTTGTGGGCCACTTCTATTCTGGCGTAATCAAGAACCATGCCATGAATGGCACGGCTATATGGCCTTCGGCCACGAAGTACCGCTTCGC
>CAXTRL010000123.1:0-9571 GCA_964246575.1 uncultured Armatimonadales bacterium | reverse complement strand
CTACTATGGAGTGAAAGTCCCTGCGGGACTAAATGCCAACAACAAGCGGCTAATCTTTGTCCTCAGTGCCGGAGGCACTTTCATTCAATAGTAGACTGGCACTTCCAGTGCCGGTTTCCGTGTCAGTGAGTACCCGCCTCTGTGACTTGGCCCGAATACCTTATTTTGCTGACTGCGCTGGCATTCGGCTTCGGCGGGACGGTCTGGCTGGTCCGGCGCTTTGACCTGCGCCGCGTCAATTTCTTGGGACAGCGTATTCCCTCGGTCGCCGGGCTGGCGTTTATGCTGGGCGGCGAGTTTTTTTATGCCTGCGAGGCGCTGGCGCAGGGCTGGCGAACCAGTCTGGCGTCGGTCTACTTTTTGGTGACGCTTGGCTTCGGGGGATTGGGGCTGCTGGATGACCTCAAAGGCGATCGGAGCGCGGGCGGATTTCGCGGGCATTTTCGGGCGCTGCGGACAGGCTATGTCACGACCGGGGCCGTGAAAGCCCTGGGCGGCGGTGTGCTGAGCCTTGTCGCGGGGTATCTGGTCACGACACCAGGGCCGCTTTGGGCGGCAGGGCTGGCCGCGCTCTTAATTGCGCTGTCGGCGAACACGCTGAACCTGCTGGACCTACGGCCGGGCCGCTGCTTGTTCGGCTTTGGGGTGGGGGCGCTGACGCTGCTTGGCGTACTGCTGGGACAGCACGCCGCAGGCGCGGGGACGCTGCTGTGGGCGGCGGCGGCGTTTGCGGTCATTTTGTACCCCTTAGATGCCGGCGGATCGGCGATGCTTGGGGACACGGGAGCCAATGCCTTCGGCGCGGTGCTGGGAGTGGCGGGGGCGATTTTCTTTGCGCGGTGGGAGCAGGGAATTGTCGTGGCCGCACTGCTCTTGCTCCAGGTCTGGTGCGAACGCTACTCGCTGACGCGCTTTATTGAAAGCCACGCGCTGTTACGCGCTTTGGATTCCAAAATCGGCGTCCGGGGACAGGCGGACGGCCCCAACAAAGGACGCTGAGTATTCTTCAGAGGCGCAGTCGTCAATCCGCACGCCGCGCCCGCCCCGCGAATGCAGAAAGCGCCCGTCGCCGAGCGCCAGCCCAATATGGGTGGGGTTTCTGTCGTCCCGGCGGCTGAACGCGATTAAATCACCGGCGTCCAAAATCGCCGTTTCCAGCGATTGTTCTTCTTCCACGCGCACGAACCGACGGTCGGCGAACTGCAAATGAGCGTCCCGCAGAAGCTGGATGCCGTTGAGCTTGTACGCAATCTGGGTCAGCCCGGAGCAGTCCAGCCCAAACGGCGTCGTGCCGCCCCACAGATACGGAGTGCCAACCAGCCGCCCCGCCGCTTCGGCGCTGTTGATGCCGAGGGCGCTGACGATGTCCACGCGCCGCAGCCCGCTTTCTTCGGCTTGCTTGAAAGTATCCCCTTCGTGGGTGCGGCTGAGATGCAGGGCATGAACAAAGCCGTCTGCGCCGCCCGGCAGGCGGACGGCAGCCCAGCTTCCCCCTTCCGGGCGCCGTGCCTGGGACACGCGGGTGCCGGCGGTCAGCTTGGTGAGGATTTCCGCCTGAGCATCGGGATACGCATAGACATCCGCAAACAGCGTGGCGATTGTGGTGGAAAGCAGGTCGCTCAGGTCGCCTTGCGGGGCCAGCAGACGCGCATCCACCCAGCTTTCGTAGCGGTCTTCCGTGGTGACGCGCACGAAGCCGTTTTGTTCTTTTCCGGCAAGAACGCGCTCCCCCAAAACCGCCTGTGAGGCGAGTTCCGATGACGTGTCCGGCTCCGTGTAAAGATTAACGACATTTTGAGCGACAACTAGGGCTGTCATTCAAACGTAATTTCCGTGCGGTCGCCGACGCGAATGCGGTCACCGTAAGCCAAAGGCCGCTCCTCGTGGGGCGGCAGCTTTTCTCCGTTCAGCAAGGTGCCGTTGGTGCTGCCGGTGTCCGCCAAAAAGTAGCTGCCGTCACGGTTGATCACTTCCGCGTGGCGGCGGGAAACGGCGTCATCCAGCTCAATCTCGACATCCGGGTAGTAGTGCAAACCGCTGTCCGGGCGGCCAATCGTGGTCACGTCTTTGGCAAGAGCAAACGGGGCGGAAAGCCGTCCGACATGGACCACAAGCTGCGGCGGGGCCGCGGCCGGGGCAGACGCTGGCGGCGTGTCCAGCACGAACGGGGACACGGTGGGAATGCCGAAGCCGAACGCCGGCGCGGGCGCAAGCTCGCCCGGCTCAAAGCGCCCGGTCCGCAGCCGCTCCGGGAAATCGTCTTCGGGCGCTTCTTCGGTCACGGGCGGCAGGGCTTCGATTACGGGCGGAGCCGCTTCTATGATGGCGGGCGGCGGCATCTCAAAGGCGGGCGGCGGCATCTCAAAGATTTGTGCGCCGTGCAGGGAGAATTCCTGCGGCGCCGGTGCATCCTCGGGTTCAGTGTAATCTACCAGCGTCAGCGGGCCGTCGCTGCCGTGTTCCGGGTCGCTGTCAAAGTCTAAATCCGTGAAGTGGACTTCCGGCTCGGAATCAAGCGACGAGAAATGGGGAACGGAGTCCAAAAACGCAGGTGTTTTGGTTTCTTCCGGCTCCCCCAAGTCGTAAGTCCGCGCCGGGCCGTCTTCTTCAAAGTCCACGCCCGGCGCTTCAGGGTAAGAAGCTTCGGCATTGGGCGCTTCTCCCTCGGGCGTTTCTGTATCAGGCGTTTCTGACGAAGTTTTGTCTTTGCGTAGTTTCCAGCCAGCCATAAATCGTCTGCTCCCACTGAAGAAAAATAGAAAAGAACGAAGCTCTCGTTCAAAAAGATGTTTCAGTATATCACGCCCGGCAGACAGTGTCAAGCAAGCGGCGCAACAGGCGCAGGATCTTTGCTTGCGAAACGCGGCGAAAATGTGCTATACTTGCCGTCAGTTTACGAGTTTGAAGCCAATCTAAAGGATACGCACGATGAAACGCACTTACCAGCCGAAAGTTCGGCACAAAATGAAGACCCACGGCTTCCGGCACCGGATGTCCACGCCTGATGGCCGCAATGTTCTGAAGCGCCGCCGCGCCAAAGGCCGCTACCGGCTGTGCGTCACCCATACGGTGACCATTCCTAAGAGCATCTAATTTATGCTTCCGCGCGTGTCTCGCCTGAAGCGCAGCCGGGACTTTCAAGCGGTCTACAAGCGCCGGACTTCGTGGGCGTCGCCCCATTTGGTGCTGTATGTCCGGTTTCGGACCCCGCGCGAACCTCAAAGCTCACGGCTTGGGTTCGTCATCAGCAAGAAAGTTGCCAAACGCGCCCATGACCGCAACCGCCTGAAGCGGCGTTTGCGAGAAATCAGCCGACTGCGTGTGCTGCCGTCGGCGCTGCGGCCTTTTGATGCGCTTGTGGTGGCCCGGACGCCTGCCCCGGCGCTTTCTTATGACCAGTTGATGCAGGATCTCATTGGGCTGGCACGTCAAGGCGGCCTGGTCAAAGAAATGCAGATTTGATGCGGCACGTTTTGGTGGCATTGGTGCGTATGTATCAAAAGTACGTTTCGCCGTGGACCCCGGCGATGTGCCGCTTTTCGCCGTCCTGCTCGGAATACGCCGTGCAGGCCATTCTGAAGCATGGGCCAGTGCGCGGGGTCGGAATGGCTGCGTGGCGGCTTTGCCGCTGCCATCCGTTCCATCCAGGTGGCTACGACCCGGTGCAGTAGGCCGGAAAATCCTGCCCTGAACGGCAGAGCTTTAAAAGTGCAAGCTCCCGCCTTCGCGGGCGAGGAACACTTTAGAAATCTTTGCCTGCACTTACTTCTTCTGCCCGCGAAGGCGGGGAATTGCTTTGTTGTAGCATGGGGGTTCAGCCCCGTGAACTGTATTTGAGGATTAGCTTGGGAGCTTGGATGAAGAAGAAAGTCGCCGTTCGGTGCCGTTTCCCGTGGAGCGTGTTCAGCACGGCGTTTTTATTGGCTTTGTTTGTATCGGGTGCGTCGGTTCAGGCGCAGTCGCCTGTTGACGCGCCGCCCGCTTATGGCATCGCCCAACGGCTTCAAGCCGAAGCGGCATCGGCAGCGGCGGCGCACGATTACCAAACGGAGCATAACCGCTATTACCAAGCCGTGCTTCAGTTGCAGCAGGTCGTCAAGAGCCATCAGTACGGTTCCACCGACTTTGCGCGGCAGGCGCTTTTCCAGCAGGCCGGTATTGAAGAAAACCATATGCAGGACAAGAACGCGGCCATTCAGTCGCTTCAAACCCTGCATAACAAGTTTCCAAACGATCCCACTGTCATGGCGCAGATCGCGCGGGTCGGCACGGCGCTGGACAACTTCAACAAGACAATCACGCCTAGCTCGACGCCGTTCCATATCTTTGGGTCATATCTGTACCATGTTTTAGACTTCTTTGTCTCGCTGACCGGACGGCAGACCTGGTCGTACTGGGTTGCAATTTTACTTTTGTCGGTGCTGGTGAAGCTGGCGCTGACGCCGCTGTCCAACAAGCAGTACCGCTCGATGAAGGAAATGCAGAAGCTTCAGCCCTACATTCAGGAGCTGCAAGCCAAGCACAAGAACGACAAAACGCTTTTGGGCAGCAAGACAATGGAGCTGTACAAGGAGCATGGCATCAATCCGATGGCCGGCTGTACGCCTTTGCTGTTCCAATTGCCGATCATGTACACGCTGTATTACACGATCCGCTTGTACCAATACCAATTTTCGCACGGCACGTTTTTGTGGATCGGCAGCCCGATTTCGCACATGTTCCCGCAGTATTTGGGCATCAACTTGGGCCAGCTGGACATCCCGATCTTGCTACTGTACGCGGGGTCCATGTATGTCACGCAGAAAATGACTGTCACGCCGACAATGGACCCGCAGCAGGCGGAAACGCAGAAGATGATGGCGATCATGACGCCGTTTATGACGACCTACTTTTTCTTGCAGTACCATCTGCCGTCGGCGTTCGTGCTGTACTACTTAATTTTTAATATCCTGTCCACGGCCCAGCAGAAGTATTATATGCGGAAACGCGCTGGGGTCAGCTTGCCCGGCTCCGGCGGCGACGGCGGCAGCAAGCGCCCGCCGGTCTTTGTGGATGGCCCAAGCGGCGGCAGCGCCATTCCCATCAGCGGCAGGAACGGCAACTCCAATGGGAACGGCTCCAACGGAAACGGCAGCCGCCGTGTTCCTGTCGGTTCTTTATCCGATGCGCCTTCCAATGAGCGAGGCGTGCAGTCAAACGGCACGGCCCCGACCGCCAAAGGCATTATCGCGCCGCCGAAAGTTCATCCCAAGAAGAAGCGGCGTTAAGACAGCCTCGGAGGCAGAACCGGCACTGGAAGTGCCGGTCTACTAGCAAATGAAAGTCGCTCCGCGACTACAAACTAAGTTTGCTGGCTTGTCTTCAGTGTCAAAGACACTTTCATTCAAGAATAGACCGGCACTTCCAGTGCCGGTATCAGGTTAAGCAGAACCATTCGCGCAACTCAGCCGAGAGAACCGGAGCTATTGTGGCCGAACCTAACATCGCCGAACAAAATACAGGCTCCGCAAGCGTCGCCGACACGCTAAGCGCTCAGGCGCTAATGCATCTCAAGACGCTGCTGTCACTGGCGGGCTTTGAGGCGGACGCGGCGGAAGAATCGCGCTTTGGGGACACGATCACGTTTGCAGTGACCGGCCCGGACGCACCGTTGCTGGTCGGGCCGCAGGGGCAAACGCTGGATGCGTTCCAATACCTGCTGATGCTGATGACCAACAAAGGCCAGGCCAGCCGCATCCGGGTCACGCTGGATGCCGATAGCTACCGCGCCCGCCGCGCCCGCAAGCTGGCCGATTTCGCCAATGAGCTGGCGGCGGAAGTCGGCAAAACAGGTCAGGAAGCGGTCACCGATACGCTGAACCCGATGGAGCGGCGTTTGATCCACACGGCTTTAGTGGACCATCCCGACGTAGAAACCTACTCGGAAGGCGACGAGCCGAACCGCTACGTCGTCGTTACGCCGCGCCGGGACTTAAAATAACGAAGTTCCCCAGCCCTAAAATGCAGCCCTGAGGCAGACTCTTAAGCAAGGAGGCTGCCTTTTTGTTTGCTTGACTTTGCGGCAAATACCCCGTATAATGTTCTGTTAATCACCCTATCCTACTAGATATGCCATCTTCACCCGTTATGCCGACACCTGCCGTTTTAGAACCCATTGCGGAAGACATTGATATGCCGCCGGACGACGCCGAGCGGTCACTGTCCGACCTCACGGTCTGCCTGCCGGGCGTCAGCGAGCAGTTCGCCGTCGCACTCGGCAAAGGGCTGAACATCTTCACCGTCGGCGATTTGATCAAGCACTACCCGCGCCGCTACGAAGACCGGACCCACTTCAAGCCCATCTGCGACATCAAGCACGGCGAAGCGGTGACAATCAGCGGCAAAGTGATCGGCGTGGAAAACATTCCGACCCGGACGCGGGTGACGCTGACGAAAATCGCAATTGACGACCGCACCGGCATCGCGTTTCTGGTCTTCTTTAATCAATGGTTCCTGAAAAAGCAGTTTGATAAGCTGCGCGGCAAAACCATTGTCGCTTACGGCAAAGCCTCGCGCTCAGGCCGGGGCGGCTTAGACCTAACCGACGTAGAATGGGAAGCGCCGGAAGAAGACAAAGATGTGCTGTCGTCAGGCCGCATTGTTCCCGTGTATCCCCTGAGCGCCGGGCTGTTGCAGGGCAAGGTGCGCCGGGCGGTTTACAATGCGCTGGAATTGTACGGCGATTTAGTGGAAGAAACGCTGCCGGAGCGCTTACAAGCGCGGCGCGGCCTGCCGCCGCTGAGGAACAGCTTCGGGCAGATCCATTTTCCCGACACGGAAGACGCGCGTTTGCTGGCGCAGCGGCGTTTTGTGTTTGATGAGTTTTTCGGCCTGCAACTGCTGCTGGCCGTGCGAAAGCGCCAGTCCGATAAAGCCGTCGGCACGGCGTTCGCCTGTGTGGATACGCCTGTAGCCGAGCTGACATCGGTTCTGCCATACCCGCTGACCGGGGCGCAGGCGCGGGTGATTGGGGAAGTCGCAAAAGACATGGCCTCGCCCCGCGCGATGAACCGGCTGGTGCAGGGGGATGTCGGTGCGGGCAAGACCGTGATTGCGATGGCCGCACTGCTGATTGCCGTCCGCAACGGTTACCAAGCCGCGCTGATGGCCCCCACGGAAATCTTGGCCGAGCAGCACTACCTTGGGATACGCCGGACGATGGAGTCGCTGGGAGTCAAAGTAACCCTGTTGTCCGGCAGCCTGCCCGCCAAAGAAAAACGCGCCGCGCTGGCATCGGTCGCGTCGGGTGAGGCGCATATTGCCATCGGCACCCATGCGCTGATCCAAAACGATGTCGCATTCCATAATCTTGGCCTCGGCGTTGTAGACGAACAGCATCGGTTCGGCGTCATGCAGCGGGCCGCGCTCAAAAGTAAAGGCACCGCCCCGGACGTGCTGGTGATGACCGCGACGCCGATCCCGCGCACGTTGACGCTGACCGTGTACGGTGATTTGGAAGTCAGCGTTATTGACCAGATGCCGCCGGGCCGCAAGCCGATTAAGACGCACTGGAAGCGCAGCCACGAGCGGGCGCTGGTGTACGAGACCCTGCGAAAAATGCTCCAAGAAGGCCGTCAAGCCTACGTGATTTGTTCGCTGATTGAAGAAAACGAAAAGCTGCAAGCCCGCGCCGCGACAGAATTAGCCTCTCATTTGCAGGCGCACGTCTTTACCGACTACAAGATCGGCCTGCTGCACGGGCAAATGAAGCCGACTGAAAAAGAAGAAACCATGACCCGCTTCCGCGACCGCGAGCTGCAGCTTTTGGTTGCCACGACGGTCATCGAAGTCGGCGTAGACGTTCCCAATGCGTCGGTCATCGTCATTGAAGACGCGGATCGGTTCGGCATGGCCCAGCTCCACCAACTGCGAGGCCGGGTCGGGCGCGGCAGCACCCAGTCCTACTGCCTCTTGATTGGCGACCCCAAAACAGACGACGGGGCCTCGCGCCTGACCACCATGGCCCAGACCACCGACGGCTTTCTCATTGCCGAAGAAGACCTCAAACTGCGCGGCCCCGGCGACTTCTACGGAACCCGCCAGTCGGGTTTACAAGTATTGCCCTTTGTAGACGTTGTCCGCGACGTGCCGGTGCTGAAAGAAGCCCGCGAAGAAGCCTTTGCCGTTTTGGCCGAAGACCCAAAGCTGCTCCTGCCCGAACACGCCGCCCTGAAAGCCATGGTCAAAAGCCGCTACAAGAGCGTACAAGGCGTTTCCGCGAGTTGAGGCCGGTAAAATATGGACAAGTTTGTGCTGGCCCAAAAGCTGTATGATGCTGGCTACACCCATGATCAGGTACGCAGCGTTTGGGATTATGCCTATCAAGAACAGACGCTGCCGATGAGCGGCAAGCACAAGAAGAAAAGGTGGCAGGCTGTCGCGCTTGAAGAAGTGCAAGTTAATCCTTTGGAAATAGACATGTCTGGCGGACCTGGATTGAAGAACAATTACTTTTGAGCAGAGACCGCAAATGAATAGCCAAGTAGAAGTTCATTACATCTCGGATGCTGAGGGCAAGGAAGTGGGCGTCATCGTGCCGATTGATCTTTGGCATGAGATTGAGTCGGAGCGCGAGACAGCTTATTTGCTCCAAAGCGAGACCATGAGGCGGCGTCTGCTGGAAGCAAAGAACCGTCAAGGCGTCATTTCTTTGAAGGATGCACTTGAACGTCTTAAAACGTGAAGGCATACGAACAAGGGCAATCAACAATGACTTTGACGCTGACACCACAAACTGAAGCAGCCTTGCTGGCGTGGGCGGAATATGAGGGGCAGGATGCGAATGTGCTGGCGGATATACTTTTGGCGAACGCACTAGACCGTATTCGAGCGGAGGAAATTGCTGCAATCCAGGTTGGACTGGAAGATTGCAAGGCGGGTCGTGTTCGTCCATTCTCTGAGTTTATGGCAAAAATGCAAGCTAAATATAATCTGCCAATACACTTATCGGATGAAGAAGTCTTTGCGGGTGAGAAATGATCGCGGTATATCCCGGCAGTTTTGATCCGGTGACGAGCGGGCATTTCGATGTGATTGTCCGTGCGGCGGGAATGTTTGAGACGCTCCTGGTACTGGTGGCGGCGAACTCGTCCAAGTCGCCGTTGTTTACGGGGGAAGAACGGGTAGACTTGCTGCGGCGAAGCTGCGTGGGATTGCCGAATGTGCGGGTGGAGCTGCTGCCGCCCTCGCTGCTGGTGTCGTATGTGGTTGAAAGCGGCGCGAAGGTGATTGTCAAGGGCCTGCGGGCGGTCTCGGACTTTGAATATGAGTTCCAGATGGCGCTGCTGAACCGGCATTTGCAGCCGGACGTGGAAACCATTTTTCTAATGACGGCGGCGGAACATGCGTACCTGTCGTCCAGTATCGTGAAAGAAATCGCCCGTCTCGGCGGCGACATCACGGGGCTTGTGCCGGAGCCGGTGCAGGCCGCGCTCCAAGACAAGTTCAAGCCAAAATAAATTTCATACTGCAAAGCAAACATAGGGAACCTAGATGGATATTATCAAACTTTTAAATGAACTCGAACGATTGA
>CAXTRL010000122.1:0-9581 GCA_964246575.1 uncultured Armatimonadales bacterium | reverse complement strand
ACGGCGCGAACCGCTGGCCGGGGGTGCATCGCTCCGACGCGGCGCGTGTGTACCGACTGGCGCTCGAAAAAAGCGCCGATGCGGAAGCGTGGTCTCCCAACGTGTTCCAGGCGACTGCCGAGGAAGGCGTGCCGACGCGGGACATTGCCGAAGTCATCGGGCGTCGCTTGGGCTTGCCGGTGCAATCCATTTCCCCGGAAGAAGCAGGCCCGCATTTCGGCTTTCTCGCCGTCTTCTTCGGATTGGACTGCGCGGCGTCGAGCGCCCTCACACGGGAGCGCCTGGGCTGGACCCCAACCGGGCCGGGCCTGCTGGCCGACGTAGACAGCGCGGCGTACTTCGAGAACTGAAATTCGAGAACTGAAATTCGAGAACTGAAACTCGAGAACTGAAACTCGAGAACTGAACACGGCTGAGGAGCATCAAAGAGAAGGGGCAGGAGTCAACGCCGCCGCGCTTCCTGTGTCCGCAGGAAGCGCGGCGTGTCTTTTCGGCGGCGCAGGCGAATCTCTTGACAACCTCGGCTTTCTGCGTGTATACTATGCCTGCTCCGCTTCCGGCCTAATGCCGGGAACAGCGGGCGGCCTGAAACAACGCTGTGCCAGTCGCCGCACCATTATTCCACTTGCTTCCGTGCTTACTCGCCCGCGCGTTGATGCGCTTATCTTCATTCGACATTCTTTTCCTGTGAAACTCTACGAAAGAGGCAAGCCGACACCGCCGTCACTTTGACGGCTCCGTGCCGCCGCTTGGCCTCTTTTTTTGCGCCTCATCAAATTGTTGAACTTCTGAGCGACGCCCCGAACGGACAGAAGAAACGGACAGAGACATGGAACGAACTGCTACGGAACCCCTTAGCGAAGCTGAACCCGCCAAAGTCATTCTGGCTGATGACGACCCGCTGACCCGCCTGGACCTGCGCCATGCCCTGGAAACGCTGGGCCTGCGCGTCCTGGGCGAAGCCGAAGACGGGCGGCAGGCGCTCAGCCTCGCCCGGACCCTGCGGCCCGACCTGCTGATTTTAGACATCATGATGCCACAGATGGACGGCCTGGACGCCGCCCGGATCGCCCGCGCGGAAGGTCTCGGCGCGGTCATGCTTTTGACCGGCTATGCCGAAGAAGACATGATCGCGCGGGCCGATGCCGCCGGGGTCCTTGCGTACCTCCGCAAGCCGTTCCGCACGGAAGATCTTGGCCCGGCCATCGCCATTGCCCTGGGACGCTACCGGGAGCGGCATGCGCTGGAAACGGATGTGGAAGACTTAAAAGAAAAGATGGAAGCGCGGAAGATCGTGGGCCGGGCCAAAGCCATTTTAATGGAGCGCCACCAGCTCACCGAGCGGGAAGCGTTTTACCGGATTCAGGCTCAAAGCCAGACCCTGCAAAAGCCGGCGTCCGAGATCGCCCGCGCCATCATCACTGCCAGCGAGCTGGGAATGTAGGTTTTTATAAAGTTTTCGTTAAGATTGGGCCGGCACACACCATAAACCGTGCAGCCCGGTAAAATTATCGGGTAACATGGCGTCCGAATGCCTGACTATTTGTAAGACCGCACGCGCAAAACGCCGCACTTGGCGAAACACACGAGGAGGAATGCACACTTTGCGACCCATCATGCCCCAATCACTTTCTGTTCGGACTGCCCTGGCCCTCGGCGTTGGACTTGCCGCCTTCGGCAGCCTGCCGGCGCTGGCCCAGACCCCGCCGGATGCCGCGACACCCGCCGCGCCGCCTGGACCGGCCCAAAAGCCCGCGCCTGCCCCCGGCACGACCCTGCCCGCGCCGAACCAGCCGGCCGCCGCGCCCACGCCGCCGGGAACCGCAACGGCTCCCGCCGCACCCGCCGCTGCCCCAGCCGCGCCGCCGCCGAACTACAAGATGCAGTACAACGGCCTGATTGACGGCTACTACTTGTTCAACTTCAACAATCCGAAGAACATCACGGCGGGGGGCGGGCATCCTTATTATGACGACCGCCACAACGCGCCGACGATTGACCTTGCGGAAGTGAACGTCTTCGCCACTGCCGCCCCCAAGAAGTTCGGCTATAA
The DNA here is from genome assembly GCA_964246575.1 of uncultured Armatimonadales bacterium. Lineage (GTDB taxonomy): Bacteria > Armatimonadota > Armatimonadia > Armatimonadales > Capsulimonadaceae > JANXMY01. The sequence goes on along the minus strand of CAXTRL010000122.1, from coordinate 7,528 downwards.
AGCCACGTTTATGGTTGGGGACATTGCCGACATCAACCACTACGATTTCCAGAACGCCAGCCGTGGCCTCGGCGAAGCCCGCTACAAGAACGTCCAGCAGCTTTACGGCACGTATGCGTTCGGCGCGGACGGCTCCGGCATTGATTTCGGCAAGTTCTACACGCCGTTCGGCTACGAAGTCACCGAGCCGAACGGCAACTACAACGAGTCGCGTTCTTTGGCGTACTCGCTGCTGCCGTTCTACCATACCGGCGCCCGCATCTACACGCCGGTTCCGGGCCTCGCTGCGCTGACGGCGACGTTTTACCTGGTCAACGGCGTTTATAACACGCCAACGCTTGGCGTCCAGAACGATTCCAAGCGCCTGGGCTACATCGGCCAGCTCAACTACACCGACCCGAAGGGCAAGTTCACGCTAATTTCGGAGCTTGGCCTCGGCAAGCAGAAGTACGGCGGTACGGTGGATTTTGGTGGCCCGGACACGAAGCTGACGCTGAACGACAACAACTTCACCTATAACATCAACGCCAACCAGTTGTTTGGACTAGACTATGAATACTTGCAGTTCAAGCCCGACGGCGGCAATCCCAAAGTGACCCAGAACGGCTACGCCGTGTACTACCGGCAGGCGTTCACGCCCAAGACCGCGCTGGCCCTGCGCTTCTCCGGCTACAACTCGAAAACCGACGGCTACAATACTTTCTTGGCCACCACGGTAGCCGGCGCTCCTTCAGTCCCAACTTATATCGGCTCGGCCACCGCCAAGCCTTACGAGATCACGGCGACGTATGAAGTAAAACCGACCACAGCTTTCACAACCCGGCTTGAATACCGCCACGACCACAGCAACATCAATAATTCGTTCTACGGCGGCAGCGATGACTCGCTTTCCGGCCCAACCAAGAAGAACGAAGACACGCTGGAACTCGCCGGCATCTTCACGTTCTAGTTCGCGTTCTAGTTCGCGTTCCAGCGACATGCGCCCAGCCTTCACAGCGAAGGCTGGGGGAGGATAATTATGTTTCTTGCCGTCACGGACGATGGCCCTGCCACAGACCCCGTACACGAATCTTCCTTCCGTGCAGCCCCGCGCCTTTGGCTGCCGGACGCCGCGCCCCCGTCTGAGCCGCCTCCCGCTGCCGCCCAAGCCCCGGCCCGCAATTCCAAGCCGCCTGCTAAAGCGCAGCCTGCTCCTCAAGCACGGCCTGCGGCGTCGGTCGTGCGGGACCGCTACAACCCGATCCTCAAAGACCTGCCGCCGGAAGAACGCCCGCGCGAGCGCCTCCACGCCTACGGGGCGCAGGCGCTGACAGCGGCGGAGCTGATCGCCATTTTGATACGCACCGGCAACGCCGAGCGCAGCGCAGTCGCCCTCGGCGAGTTTCTGCTGTCCACGTTCGGCAGCATTCAAGGCATTGCGACGGCTTCCACTGAGCAGCTTGCCGACGTCAAGGGCCTGGGCATCGCCAAAGCCGCCCAGATCAAGGCCGCCATTGAGTTCGGCAACCGCCTGGCGCTGTTTACCGAAGAAGGCCGCCCGGCCATCGGCGGCCCGCAGGACGTGTCCAATCTGCTGATGCCGGAACTTCGTTACCAGAAAAAAGAGCATCTGAAGTCCATTCTTCTAAACACCAAGAACCGGGTGCTGGCAATCAAGACCGTCTCGGTCGGCGATTTATCTTCGTCCATCGTGCATCCCCGCGAAGTCTACAAAGACGCCGTCGTTGCGTCGGCGGCGTCCATTATCGTCGCCCACAATCACCCATCGGGCGACCCAACTCCAAGTGCCGAAGATGTCGCCGTCACTAAGCGCCTGATCCAATCCGGCGAAATCATGGGCATTGATCTTTTAGACCACATCGTTCTCGGCGACGGCACCTTCGTTTCGTTGAAAGAGCGAGGCTTAATTTAACTCGGTGAAATGGTACACTTGCACCCAAAGAACTTAGGAAGCAAAGAACCCGGAAAGGAAAGCAAAGGATGACGATCACGCTGGCCCCGCAAACCGAGTCGCGCCTGCGCCGGAAAGCCGCCCGCATGGGAGAAGACGCCGACAGGCTCATCGAGGCGCTCCTGAGAGACGCCCTGGCCGATGAAGCGTTGGCTGAAGCGTCGGAAGAGGAACTGCGCGAGGAGTATCGCCGGCTTGTCGCCCAAGAGATGAGGGGCAATCTGCCCGATTCCCATGCGGCCCGTTTGCGGCAGGTGACGCAGGATCTTGATGATCTGGACATGCACAGCCCGGCGGCGCAGGCCATGTCGGCGCGTTTGGACGAGACAGGCCGCAAGCTTGATGAAATGCTGGCGCTCCTGCGCGGCCTGCCGATGGCGGAGCAAGCGCCGTGATCTTCCGCCGCTCTCTTGATGTGCCGCTGCTGAGCAACTATCGCGCATACCGCGATCCTTACCTGCGCCTGGACTTCCAACATCGCTGTGCTTATTGCCTGACGCACGAGTTTTATTTCCTTCAAGGCGACGGCGGCGAGATAGACCATCATCGCCCGCTCCACGCGGAAGATCATGATTTCTCACACCTCAAAAGCGAGTACGGCAACCTTTGTTGGACTTGCGGCCAGTGCAACCAGGAAAAAGGAAACTTGTGGCCCACTGATGCAGAGTATGCGGATGGGTTCCGGTTCCTGGACCCGTGCGCGGAAGACCATAATAATCACTGGACTACCCACGCCGACGGCACGATCACGGCCAAAACGAATATTGGCCGCTTCAGCATCCGGTTCATCCGGCTGGATCGGCAGCGTTTGAACGATCTGCGGCGTGTCCTTTATCTGTATCAAGAAAAAATAGCGGCTCTGGAAGCGGAATTAAAGAAGCGAGACCTGAGTCCGGAGCGGCGTGCGGCACTCTTGGACCATTTGGCAGACATCAAGCCGCTGGTCGCCCCGCCTGTCTTCGAGAGATGAACGTGCTGCGCCGTGTGCTGGCAATCAAGACCGTCTCGGTGGGCGATTTATCGTCGTCCATCGTCCATCCCCGCGAAGTCTACCAAAGAACGCGGGTTGATCTGAACAGCCTATTATGTTTTGACGTTGATTTGCTGGTAAATTTGTGTTCCTGCTTCCTCAAGTGAAGGCAGGCGGAAACGACTATGAAACAGACCATCAAGAGCGGCATCTTTGCCGGCATCGCGGTGTTGATTCTCGTGGTTTTCGTCGGGAGGAAAGACCTAAATCCAAGTCTGCCCAGCGCGAAGGCAAAAAAATTAACAAGCACTTTGGCAGTCAATGACTCTGTTTTGCTCATACGTCTCAAAGCGTCGCAACTGACAATTGGGCAGTTAGTTGACAGCCTGGCCTCACCGAATGCAAATGAACGTAGTCAAGCTGCTGTTGCTGTTGCCGCACTTAGAAGTCATTACATAGAGGCAGCGCAGCAGGCAGCGACATCGAGCTTGGATGACAAGTCAAAAAGTGACGTTACTACAAACGCATTTGACACGCTCGCTTTTTTGCGCCCTTCCAATCAAGCACTGCTTCAAGAAGCCGATCAAAACATAAGCTTCTCCCCAAGCACAAGTTCCAGCACAAGTCTTAGGGGCGAACCTTTGCAAGAACAAGGATACCCTGCTGCTCGCTTACTCATCCGTGCTTCGTTCGCTGCATTGCCGATTCTGAGCAAGGACTTTACAACGGACATTATCCAGCCAGGCTACGCCTTAACACAAGTCCAAAGGTTAAGACTTCAATGTGTAGCTGCCATTTTAACGACCAGCGCCCCCATGTGGCTTCGCGATTTAGCTGCCTCGGAACACGATGTCGTTACCCAAAAGTCTTTGCTGTATTGCTCCAAAATTATCTCCATCACCCCACCCAATCCACCCGGAGCGCCTCCGCCCCCGCCTAGTGCTAACTTTTCGCATGGTCGAGGTATTCTTACTGACTTTCAAGATGCGGATGCGGTCAACGAAGAACTAGACACGGATGATTTAGACCAGATTGATCCTGATAAATATATTATCAGATGGAACGCGGCGGCAGGTCTTGCGGATGACGTTAATTTTGGTGTTGAACCGCCTTTGCCTCCGTGGTCGAACGAACGAGCCGTGGAGACAGTTATTGCCTCGCACGATGTTGAAAGAACAATGGCATTGTTGTCGTATGCAATCTGCCTGCACTTGAACACAGACACCAATATCAAGAGTAAGTTGCCTCAGATACCGTTCTCTGAGGATGCAGCCGTGGACGCTATCAGGGTTGTTGGAAACTTGCGGTCTGCAACACTCGCGCCCTATGTTGTTTGGCAGCATTTGCGCCGTGTCTCATTGAAGTATCACCTTGAGAATGATACATCTCCGGTCACGCGAGCAAGTCTCACAGCTTTGGGGCAGATTGATGTTCCGGCGGCAAGCCTGCTCACAGCTCGTATCGATTACGAGCCGTCTCCTGAGCGGAAGCGAGCCGCAACCTTTGCGCTTGGCAGAGTGCTAGGCAAGTACACAGTTCCTTAAGAGTATGCTCGCGCTTGGCAAAGAAAAGAAGTAGTTTGAGGGGGACTACTATGGCGCACATGACCCTCATGCTTATGACCTTATGTTTGGCACTGTCCCTGCCGGCGCGGCCACTCTGCCATTGCTGTCTGAAGTTATCTGAAACGTACCACAAGATTTTTCATGAAAAACCGCTTTCTGCGCCAACTTGGCACACTTTGTGCAGTGTTAATTATGACAGGACCAATCCTGCGAACTTAATTTTTTTACTGCCAAAGAAAGAATATGCAATGATGAATACCACAAAAACCGTGCTGGGAGGGCTTTTCGCCTTGGCGGCACTTGGACTCAGCGCCGCGCATCCTGCGCTTGCACAAACAACTTCCATCGCGCCCGGAGTTCTGGAATACGGCACCGAAAATCAGGAAGGGGCCGGCCCGTACAGCGGCGGCTTCAACCCGGTCGGCTTTGACCCGAAAGCCGGCGCGACTTTGTCCGGGCTGTCCGCCGGCCAGACCACTTCGGGAGCGCAGTCCGGGGGCCACACCGAGTTCTTCCCGGACGCCCCGGCGGGCGACTTCGCCGGCACCGACACCATCCATGTCGGCAGCACGTTTGTAGATCAGGCCCATGACGGCTATGCCGGGCAGTATCTGTACTCGCCCTCGCCGGGCCATGTCGTCAAAGGGCCGGATACATTCTCGCTGGACTACAGCTCTCTGCTGTCCGCCGGCCAGGCGCCGCAAACGCTAACGCTCGGCATCTTAGCCGACGACTTCCAGTATTACAAGTTCGGCAACCCGTTCACCGCCACGATCAACGGCGTTGAGTCAACGCAAATTGAGAACGCTCTGAACACTACAGTATTAACGGACCCATCCACAAAGTTCTACACGTTTGGGATTGACACGTCCCTGCTTACCAGCAGCAATGTTTTGAATTTGAGCATTGACGAGAAGGGCGACGGCGGGGACGGCTACGCGGTAGACTTCCTGACTGTCGGCGTGACCGGGGAAACCCCAGCGGCGGTGCCGGAAGCATCCACGACCGTCTCACTTGGCGCGCTTCTCGCGCTCGGCCTCGGCGGCATGGCCTTCGCGGCCCGCAAGCGGAATATCAGCGCCAGCTAATTCGCGCAATCTTAAAACGCCCGGCGCTTCTAAGTGGAAGCGCCGGGCGTTTTTGTTTGCTTTTGGGAACCGGCGAATACAGGCCGCCTGCGGCGGCGAAGGGGTGCGCGAATGATGCCCGAATTGGCTATAATGAAAGGAGTTATGAGTTCCGACCGTTTTAGTTTTTTAGAATTCGGCGATGAAGACGCGGCCTCTGCCAAAGACGCCGCGCCGTTTGGCGGGTCTGAGCCGGCGCAGCGGGAAATCGGCGCGGAGCTGCTGCCGGACGGCACGACGCTGGCGCAGGTCAAGATGTCCGACCCGCGCGGCTTCCAAAAGTATGGGGACGAAGACGACGGCACAATCACGCTGTCGTCGCTGGCCGGCCAGGGGATGCAGGTGCCGAACCGGCTGCGGATTGTGGAAGTCTTGGGCGAGCGCGGCACTCATGCCGACCAGTTCCAGTATCCCACCGGCATCGCAGTTGACCCGGAAGGCGTGCTGTTTGTCGCCGATTCTTATGCCCACCAATTGAAGCGCATCACGCCTGATGGGGGAGTTTCTGTGATCGGCGGGCGCGGCTCCGGGCGGGCGCAGTTTTTGTCCCCGCAGGGTGTGGCGACGGACAGCGACGGCGCATTTTATGTGGTGGAACAGGGCAACTGCCGGGTGCAGAAGTTTACGCGCGAGGGCATATTGACGCTGGTGTTCGGCTGGCCGGGCCGGGACCCTGGCGAGTTTTTGGGGCCGACGGCGATTGCCGTCGCGTCCGGCAGCGGCGACATTTATGTTGCCGACACCGGCGGCAGCCGGGTCCAGCGCTTTAATGCCGAGGGCCGTTTTCTGAATTCTCTCGGAGCGCCGGGTCAGAATGGAAAACAGGCGCAGGGACCCGGCCTGAGCAGCCCGCAGGCCCTTGCCGCCGCGCCGGGCGGGGCGCTCTACGTTGCCGAGACGTTCGCCCAGCGCTTGGTCCGCTTTGACCCGCTCGGACGCCTAGACCAGCAGATTGGCGGCGCGAGGTCCCGCCGCTTGCCTGCCCCAAGCATCACGCTGAACCAGCCTCGGGCGCTGGCGATTGACCCCGCTGGGCTGCTGTATGTCGCCGACGCCGGAGAAGCCGACCCCTTAACGGGCGAAACGCGGGGGCGTTTGCAGTGCGTCTCGCTCCTGGACGGCCTGCCGGTCATTGCGACGATTGAAAAGATTGGCCGCTCGCTTGGCTCCCTGCTTCGTCCCGGCGGCCTCGCTCTTGGCCCGCCGTCCGACCGGCCCGTGCCGGGCCGCGCCATTTGGAGCGACATCTATGTCGCCGACACCCTGAACCACCGTGTTCTGCGCTTTGCCTGGAGCGGCGCAGCATGAGTTTGCTTTTGGCCGAGCAAATTAAAGCCGAAGCCGCGCGGCTTGGCTTTAGCCTATGCGGCATCACGTCGGCACAGCCGCCGCCCCACCACCGGCACTACGCGCAGTGGCTGGCCGAAGGCAGGGCCGGCGAGATGCTGTACCTGCACCGTCAGGAACCGAAGCGCGGCGACTTGGCGCAGGTTCTGCCGGGCGCGAAAAGCGTGGTCTGTGTCGCGCTCAACTACTCGCCGGAACAGGGAATGGCCCCCTCCCCCGGCGCAAGCGCCGACCCCTCCCCCACTTCGCGGGAGAGGGGTAGGAAGCCAGACGCAAGCCTTTTCTCTTTTTCTAACCCCTCTCTCGTTCTGCTCTCCGAGTCGCCAGTGCGGATGGGGGAGGGGTCGGCGCTTGCGCCGGGGGTGGGGGCAGGCATCGTCGCCCGCTATGCCCGCTTTGATGACTACCACGACACGCTCTGGCAGCGCTTAGAGTTGCTGCTGGCATTCATCCAAGCGCAATTCCCCAATGCAGGCGGCAAAGTCTACTGCGATACCGGGCCGATCACCGAGCGTGATTTGGCGATGCGGGCAGGGCTGGGCTGGATCGGCAAGCATACCAATCTGAT
>CAXTRL010000121.1:0-9584 GCA_964246575.1 uncultured Armatimonadales bacterium | reverse complement strand
GGGAGCAGGCGCTTGTAGTTTCTGCGGGGCCGTCTACCGATGGTGAAGCGCAAACGCTTGTGATTTGGGGGATGATCCCGCGCGGCCCGGCGGCCCGGCGCGGCGAGCTGTTCCGCATAGACATTCTTGGACCGGCGCATTTGAAAGTGGATGCCGGGCTGGATTATCCGCTGGAGCTGCGCCGGAACCGGCTGCGTTTATCTGCCCTCAACGTGTTTGGGCGCGGCCCCGTGCAGGAGCGCTTGTCGGCGCTTTTGCAGCCGGTCTTTCCAGCGGTACGCGCCTTGCTGCCCCCCGACATTGCGGCGTCGCTGCTGCTGTCCGGCGGCACGTTCCCGCTGCCCGGCGGCAGCGTTCTCCTTAGCGAGCTGGACTGGCCGGAAATTGTCGAAGCATTTTGGAAAAAGGCTTTCGTCAGCCTGCTGGAGCGGGTCTTTGAGACCCGAACAAGCGGCCTGATCGCGCTTGCCCCGCGCCGGGGCGATCAGCCGGAAGAAGAATGGTCGGAAGATTGGGCGAAGCCGCCGCACCAAGCCGTTTATTCGCAGGTGCGGCATCTTCTGGAAGAACGCGCGGCGGAGGCGATCCGGCAGCAGGCGGACGCGGTCGGCTCCTTGCCGGAGCGGCTGGCGTCGCAGAGCATTTCCCCGGACGATTTGGCTCTTCAAGAGCCGGGGGCGCGGCTAAGGCCGCCGGGAAGCGATCCCGAGATTGCCGGTGCCCTGCAAGCGCTGGCGTCGCTGACACGGACGGACGGAATTCTACTTCTGGACCCGCACCTAGATTTGGTCAGCTTTGGCGGGCAGCCGGGCTTGGGCAGGCTGCCGGAACGGGTGTATCTAGCGGGGGATGAGATGGCGTCCGAGCTGACGCCGATTTCGCTTCGCTCTTTCGGTCCGCGCAACCAAGCTCTGCTGCGACTGTGTTACCAGGACCCGCAGGCGCTTGGCTTTGCGTTCACCCAGGAAGGGGAACTCCGGGCGATGCTGCGGCTGGAAGAGAAGCTAGTTGTCTGGAACACGATTTCACTGCCCCGCTGAGAAATCCTCGCCAAGTGAGAGAGCTTCGGCCAGCGCCGCCCGCACTCCGGCGATCATCAGCGAAAGCGGCAGGGACGGCAGGTGCAGCATGTTCTCCGCGATCACCTGCTCCGCCGACAGCGGCAGATGGAGAAATCCCGCTTTGTAAGAAAGACCCTCTGACGCCGTATAGTGCAGCGCTCGGTAAAAAATGTGGTTGCAGGCGTAGGAACCCGCGTAGCCGTGCGCCCTCGCCGGCGCTCCGGCTTCCCGGCGGATCGCTGCCGCGAGTTGCTCCGTGTCCAGCGTGGAAAATAGCGCCGGAGAGCCGCCGTCAATGATCGGCAACTGCGGTAGGTTTGGCGGCAGCGGCTTTCCCGGCTCACTGCTTTCCGGGATCTGAAGATTGACCGCGAACCGTTCCACATCCAGGCAAGTCGTTCCCGCCGCCAGTCCCAGCGACAGCACCAAAAGAGGCTGATGCGTGTCAATCGCGTCCCGCAGCTTTTCCCAATCGCGGCTCATCACCACCGGCAGCGTCAGGCTGACCACCCGCGCTCCGCCGATGGTTTCCCCATGCAGATGTTCCGCGATCTGCTGCGACGGGTTGCTGCTGCCGCCGCCAAACGGCGCGAAACCCGTGAGAAGTAGAGTCGGCATGAGGTGGTTCCTATTTTAAGCCAGTTGCGTTTCGGGACCTGTCCAAGTGCGAACGTAGGTAAGAATGGCAATGCCTTCCGCTGCAAGCCCGTCTTCCAGTTGGCGCAAGAACGCTTTTGCGTCATTCACTAATGCGGGTTTTGTCAAGAAAACTTTTACTTCATCATAATCGCTCCGGCGCGAGACGACGACATCAAGCAGAAGGTCTGGATTGTCTGGACTGAATTCTGCTGTCATCTGCTGCTCAATGTAGGTGCGAAGTTCTTCCGAATGTGCCTGCCGAAAAGCGGCATCATCTGTTGGTATTCTTGTGATTGGATAAGGCATTAGAGAACTCCTGATTTCTTTAGGTTAATATATTTGCGCGTGTTTTCGACGATACGCCGCGCGAATTGAGTGGCTTCTTGTGCCGCTTGTGCAAAATCAAGCGGCGCTTCACCGGGAGCATTTGTGCCGTAAGGATAATAATCCGCAAGATGTCTTCGGTTTAGCAACTCTTCAAAGTCATCGCGGAACTTATCTGGACTGCCTAAGATATTTTCTGCTGCACGATTGCGCTTCAGGAGAGCAGATGACGCCTTAATTGCTTCGCGGTGTCCGTCCACATCGCCTCGCTCTTCAAACATCAGCAAAGCACGGGCGGCGTGGTGAGCCGCGTAATAAGCGCGAGATACGGCATTGCGATTTGCGATTTCGCTGCTGTTTCCTGTAGATAAGCCTTCCGAAAACAACAAAAATTGTTCCGCAAGTTCCAATCGCTTTTCGATGCCATCACGCATGGCTTGATCAACTCGTGTGATGTCCACTGCCCCATAATGAACATTGGCAAGATCGCGCAGGTCTTTATACTGCGCCCTTTTCAACAGCGAGCAGTAAACGAGAAAAGGCAACGACATAATCTACTCCATCTACTCCAGACCCGCTTCGGCCCACTCGACGGCGCGGGTCAAGGCACGCATCTTGGCGAGTGTTTCGCGGTATTCGTATTCAGGAACGGAGTCGGCGACGACGCCTCCCGATGCCTGCACGTATATTATATTATCTTGGACAAGGGCAGTGCGAAGCGTGAGCGCTAGGTCCATTGCGCCGCTGAACGAGAAGTAGCCGACGCCGCCGGCATAGGGGCCGCGCCGGGTCGGTTCCAGCGACTCGATAATCTCCATCGTGCGGACTTTAGGCGCTCCGGTGGCCGTGCCGTGCGGAAACGCCGCCCGCAGCGCATCAAATTGGTCTAAGTCGCCGCGCAGGGTGCCGGACACTTCCGAAACGATGTGCATGACGTGGGAGTATTTTTCAATGGTCATCAGCTCATCCACGCTCACCGTGCCGTACTCGGCGACCCGCCCGATGTCGTTGCGGGCCAAGTCTACCAGCATGATGTGTTCGGCACGTTCTTTTTCGTCTGAAAGTAAGTCTGCGGCGATGGCGTCATCTTCCGCCGGAGTCGCGCCGCGCCCGTGACGGGACCCGGCAATCGGGCGAATGGTAATTTTGCGATGCTTTTCGCCGACCAGCAGCTCCGGGGACGCGCCCACCAGCTTCGTGCCGCCGAAGTTCAAGTAAAACATATACGGCGACGGGTTGATGGAGCGCAGGGCGCGGTACACGTCAAACGGATCGGCATACAGCGTTTTGGAAAGCCGCTGCCCAATCTGGGCCTGGAACGTATCTCCGGCGGCGATATGGTCTTTGGCCTTCAGAACGGCGGCTTTATAATCGGCTTCCGTGCGGTTGGACGTAAAAGCGTTGTTTGTTTCGCTTGCCGGGACAGCCGGAGGGGCTGGAAGAGTCGCCTGCTCCTGAAGCCGCGCCAGCAGGGCGTTGACGTTCTCGGCGGCGGCGTCATACGCCGCGCCGGGGTCTGTGCCGGGAGCGATGCGGGCATTGCAGAGGGCCAGCACTTTATGCTTGGCATTGTCAAACACCAAAATCGTGTCGGTGAACAAAAAAATGCAGTCGTCCACGCCGAGGTCATCGGCGGCAAGCGAAGGCAGCTTTTCCAAAAAGCGCACGACGTCGTAGCTCATCATCCCGACCGCGCCGCCGACAAACGGCGGCAGCTCCGGCGACGGCACATAGCGATAACGCGCCAAAAGTTCTTGAAGCAAATGCAGCGGGTCGCGCGTCCCGGCGGCAAGCGTGACTGTTTCGGTGCATTCGCCTTCCGTGATGATCGCCGCGTTGCCTTTGCAGCGGAAGATCAGAAACGGGTCGGTGCCGAGAAACGAGTACCGGGCTACCCGTTCGCCGCCTTCCACGCTTTCCAAAAGAAACGAGTTCAGGCGGTCGCCTGCGATCTTTCGGTATGCCGACACCGGCGTTTCCATGTCCGCCAGCACTTCGCGCCAGACGGGGATCAAGTTGCCGAGCTTCGCTTTTTGGATAAACTCGTCGCGCGTCGGCGCGGTCATGGGATGGTTCATAGTTGGTACAGATTATACCCGTTCAAGCACGCAGCCGCGCGTACCAGTCGTGCCGGTACGAGGCAGGCCGGACGGTAAAGGTTTCGCCGGACGGCAGGGCGACGGCGCTGAGAGGGCCGCCCAGGCTGCATCCGGTGTCTACGCCGATGTAGTGCTTGGTCCGGGCAAACATGACTTTGGGGAACGGCGTGTGGCCCCGCACAACGGTCTGCTGCCACCAGGGCTGTTTTTCGCCTTTGACTTTGCCCCAGCGCAGCGCCCCCGTGGACTGCATCGGCAGCGGCAGGGCCAAGTCCCAGCCGGCGTGGGTGAAGATAAAGTCGTCGGTGATGTAAAACGGCAGCGTCCAGGGTTCGGCCTGGGCATAAAAACGCAGGTGGGGCAGGGGAAGGGAGTTGGGATCGCCAGGGGTCAGCGCATAGCCGCGCCTCGCGTAAGAGTCTAAAGTCGGCTGCGCGTCCAGACCCGCAAGCACGCTTATTTCGCCGTCTTCCAAAAACAGCAGCAGGGCTTCCTCGTGGTTGCCTTGAACAAACACTTTGCGGCAGCGACTAAACGCCAAAATCTGCTCGACGCAATTAAAGGGGTCCGGGCCGCGATTGATGATGTCGCCGAGAAAGACAACCAAGTCTGACGGGGCGACGGGCAAGGCGGCAAGCATCTCGCGCAGGGCATCACTTTCGCCATGCACGTCCCCAACAGCATAAATCACGCGCCGGCTCCAACATACGGCAGGGCCAGGTCGCGCATCTGGTCCAGCGAACTCCATTCGTCGCCGGGGTCGCTGAAAATCAGAATGTGCGGCCCGGTGAACTTCACTTCGGCGCAGAGGTCCAGGCAGCGCTTGAAGTCCTCTACGTCCATCTGTCCCGGCGCTGGGAAGTGGGCTTTGGCATGGGTGCATTCCGCCAGGTCCGCAATCAGCGGCAGGTCGTTATGCTTGCGGTCGTGGGGCCAGTTGCCGAAGTCCAGCTTCAGGCCGACGCGCCCGTCCAGCCGGTCCAGCAGCGTCCTGACAGCGTTTGGGCTGTCCAGCAGTCGGTGCCAATTTTCGGTCACGACCTCGATGTCATAATCCTCGGCATGGCGAAGAACGCTGCGGAAGCCGGCTTCGCTGAGATGCAGATTCGCTTCGCTCGGCTCGCCATGCCCGCCGATGACCCGAACGCGCTTTGCGCCGCATTCGGCGGCGACTTCCACCCACTCGGCAATCATCGCCAGTGCTTTTTTGCGCTCGGTCGGATCGGGATGGGTCATGTCGCCTTCATCAATCAGCAGCGTGTACAGCTCTACCCCGGCGCTGTCCAATGCGCCGCGCAGCTTCTCCACATACTCCGTGTCGGTGCTGGGCAGGTGAAAGTGGCAGAGTTCGAGCTTGCCCAGCCCGTGCGCCGCCACCTGCGCCGGAACATCCAGCAGCGGGGTTCCGGCAGTAATGCTTTTGTTTAAGCTCCAAGTGGAGACGCCGAGGCGAGGATTTGGTGTCATTGCTGTTTTTCTGTAAAATGTAGGGGCATTGCTTGCTGCGCCCCTACGGCACTATTACTTTGTCTCAGCGAACTCGCGCACGGAGGCAAGCTGGCCTTCGGAGCCGAGGTACTTGGAGCGGCTGACGATGAACTTGGCGTACTCGGCAATAAAGACTTTGCCGGGGGAGCGCAGATCAAAGTCTTCCGGCTTGCTTTCAAAGAACTCGCGGTGGACGCGGGTCCACACCAAGCGCCCGTCGGTATCGATGTTGACTTTGCAGACGCCGAGCTTTGCAGCCGGCAGGTACTGGTCGGCGTCTACGCCCTTCGCGCCTTCTTTTAACTTGCCGCCGGCGGCGTTGATGCGGGCGACTTCGTCCTGCGGCACCGACGATGAGCCGTGCATGACCAGCGGGAAGCCCGGCAACTGCTCTTGAATGGCCGCAATGCGCTCGAAATGCAGGCCCTGGCCACCGGAGAACTTGTACGCGCCGTGGGACGTGCCGATGGCGCAGGCGAGGCTGTCGCAGCCGGACTGCGCGACAAACTCTTTAGCTTCGACGGGGTCGGTCAAAAGCGCGTTCTTCTCATCTACGGCAATGTCTTCTTCCACACCGCCGAGCATTCCAAGCTCGGCTTCGACGGAAACGCCTTTGGCATGGGCGGCGGTGACGACGCGCTTTGTGGTGGCGACGTTCTCGTCAAATGGGTCATGAGAAGCGTCAATCATGACGCTGGAATAAAATCCGCTGTCAATGCACTCCAGGCAGGTCTTTTCGTCGCCGTGGTCAAGATGGACCGCAAACACGGCTTCCGGGAAGATCTCGTCGCAGGCGCGGATGATCGCTTCCAGCATCCGCTTATCGGTGTAGCCGCGTGCGCCTTTGGAAATCTGGATGATAAACGGCGACTGGGAGTCAATGCTGCCCCGGAACAGGCCCATCGCCTGCTCGGCGTTGTTGATGTTGTAAGCGCCGACGGCATACTTGCCGTAAGCATGTTCAAAGAGTGTCTTGGTGGTGACGATCATAGCCGTGTGATTGCTCCTCGTGAAAAGTTCTGGTGAAAAGCCTGCTGTTAAAGTAAGTCTGTCCGATTATACCCGGCAGACGAAGAATTTGGAATTGACAAGGAATTTACAGCGCGGGCGAAGAATAAAAGCAGGCATGGCAGCGCCGCCCTGACTTCTTCCCAACCATTCAAGATCGGACCCTGCCTATCATGCCTTTTCTTTCTTTGCCGCTGACTTTACGGCGATTGCTGCTTGCCGCCTGCTTCTTCCTCCTCGCGCTGGGGATCATCTGCGCGGCGCACGCTCAGGGGCCGACGCTTGCCGTCAGCACCATCCCTCTTGGGCCGCCCTTTCACACCGAAACGGCGGCGCGGGCTGCCGAAAGCGGCTCGTGGCTGCTGCGCGTGCGCTCCCTTCTGGGGCTGTTTGTGTTTGCCGCCGTGGCTTACGCGGTGGGGCAGGTGCGGAGCCGGGGGCAGAAGACGCCGCTGCGGCTGGTGCTGTGGGGCCTGGGCATTCAATTCGTGTTCGCGTTTCTGGTGCTGGACACCGCGCCCGGCAAGCACGGTTTTGCGTATGCCAGCGCCGCGATCCGCAATCTTCTGGATTTTTCGCAGCAAGGCGGCAGCTTTGTGTTCGGGGACCTGGCGCTCGGCAACAACATTCCGGTCGGAATGCCGCTCGGCGACCCACGTATGGGGCCGATTTTGCATCCGGCCGCCTACGCCCATGTCGGCGGCTACTTTGCGTTCTATGTGCTGCCGACAATTGTTTTCTTTTGTGCGCTGACGGCTCTGTTCTACTATTCCGGCGTCATGCAAAAAATTATTCAGGGCATGGCTTGGATCATGCAGCGGACAATGGGAACGTCGGGCGCGGAAACCCTGGCGGCGGCGACCAACATCTTTGTCGGGCAGACCGAAGCGCCGCTGATGGTCAAGCCGTTTCTGGCAAAGGCCACGAATTCCGAGCTGATGGCGATTATGACGGCGGGGTTTGCCAACATCGCATCGGGCGTGCTGGCGGCGTATGCCGCCATGCTGAGTGGCTTTTTCCCGGACGCCGCCGGGCATCTGCTGGCCGCGTCGCTGCTGTCCGCGCCGTCGTCTTTAGTTGTCGCCAAGCTGATTTTCCCGGAAACGAAGACGCCGGAAACGGCGGGAACCGTCAGGATTACAGTGGACCGGACCGACGTCAACGCGATTGACGCTCTGACCCGAGGCGCTTTGGAGGGCCTGACGCTGGCGCTCAACGTCGGGGCGGTCTTGATCGTGTTCATCGCCGTCATCGCCCTGCTGAACGCACTTCTCGGGTGGGCCGGCCACTTCTTCGGCTACCCGGCGCTGTCGTTTCAGCAGATTTTGGGCTGGATCGGGACGCCGTTCGCCTGGCTGACGGGGATGCCGTGGCACGATGCCAAGCAGGTCGGGCCGCTGCTGGGCCTCAAGACCGCCGTCAATGAGTTTGTCGCGTACTTGCAGATGTCCCAGACGCTCGCTGCGAACCCGCACTTTATCACGCCCCGCTCCGCTGTCCTGGCGATTTACGCCTTGTGCGGGTTCGCAAACTTTTCAAGCGTCGCGATCCAAGTCGGCGGTATCAGCGGCATGGCCCCGCACCGCCGCTCCGATTTGTCCCGGCTCGGCCTCCTCGCCATGTTCGGCGGAGCGCTGTCGTCGCTCATGGCCGCCTGCGTCGTCGGCATTTTGCTGTGAGCAGCTTTTTAAGAAAATTAAAGCGAACGGCAGAGGCGGATTTTCCAGGCTTTTGTTTCTGGAAATAAAGCCTGCAACGCCGATAAAAGGCGATGTGCAGTGAGAAAATGCTTACGGCTATCTGATGCAGTATAAAAGGTTTCAGGTGTGTATAACTGAAAAGTGGTACTTGGAGGCGGGCCAGGCACGAATGCGAAAAATGGGTATTCCGTGTTGGCAGCATGACTCATTTCCAGCTTTTTGATGTCCGGCTTGAACGGGACAAGCTCTTCCAGCAGTGCTAAGTCGGAAAGCAATGCAGTGTCGTAGTTTGACAAAGCATCCAGAAAGTGTTGAGTGAGGAACGGCGTTTTGCTGATTTCGGCGAACACTTTATGTGTTTGTAATGCAGAATCCAGCCAGCCTACGGCTCCATGCAGAAATAGTATTGACTTTAAGCTAAGTTCTACCGCTTTCATTGACGAAGTAATTGAGCCTGGGTGACGCTGGTTGCGGTAGAATATCCGAGCATCCTGTAAATGACGGGCAGCTTCTTGAAAGAAAGCCTTTGCCAATTTTTCTTCTCTTGGAAAGGGCAGCAGCATAGATGGCCTTTGCGTGATATTGTTAGCGTGTCAAAGGACGACGTGGATCAGAATGCATCTCCAGGAAATAATTTTCAGCGGCAGGATTCTCATCTGGTCCGAACATGTGCATTAAAATAGAACGTGCATAACCCGCAGGCACTTCATAAATAATATTGTATCCTTCACCAAGTCGTTTTATCAATCTCTGATCGTCCCGCCTCGAAAGGTCCTCGAACTCTTGTGCCGACAAAAAATGCAAAAGCAGTTTTCCCCGCATCGGCAAAGTATTTGTGCTGCTGAACGGCATAATGTCAGGCCCTTGCCACTGATGAATTACTTCCAACAGCTCAATGTCATAAGTTTCGTTTCCTTTTACTAAAGGACCGAAGGCAACAATAGCACGCAAGTTCTCACCAAATTCTTCGATGTGAGAGTGCATTAATTCATTGATCACCTTGTACTCAAAGTACGGAATGCTGTCAACTAATTCGGACGCCATAGCGGTTCCTTTCTTTTGATCCTGATGTTGCTATTGTACCTTACGGCCCTGTTTTTCCGCGTTACTGCATTCCTGCTCCGCACCGGCGCTCCGATTTGTCCCGGCTCGGCCTTCTTGCCATGTTCGGCGGGGCGCTCTCGTCGCTCATGGCCGCCTGCGTCGTCGGCATTTTGCTGTGAGTGTCGGCGGAGCAAAAGCCACCGGTGCAAATGGGCCGGAGG
>CAXTRL010000120.1:5832-9656 GCA_964246575.1 uncultured Armatimonadales bacterium | reverse complement strand
GCCATACATGTCGGCGGTATCTAAAAACGTGACGCCGAGTTCCAGCGCCAGATGAATAGTTTTGACGGACTCTTCTTCATCACCCGGCCCGTAAAACTCGCTCATGCCCATGCAGCCGAGACCGATTTCCGAGACGACCAGTTTTCCTAAATTGCGCGTTTGCATTCAATTTACCTCTTTGTATGCTGAGGATACCCGAAGAACCCACCCCATAACCAAGTTACGGAGTAGGCTCCTGCGCGGCGCTCAGGCGCTCGCCGCTTCTGGCCCAGGCCGGCAGGAACGGGATCAATCCGGCCGCAATCACCGTAAAGCCGAAGCCGAACCAGAGCATGGAAGTCCAGCCGTGCGTGACCGTGTGGTGGCTTGCAGGCCCGAACATGTCGTAAAGCGATCCGCCCAGCTTGTCGCCCAGCGTCCCGCCCAGAGCAATTGCCGACAGCACCAGGCCATAGACGGCCCCCTCGGCCCCGACCGGGCAAGCGCGTCCGGCCAGTGTGTACAAGCACAGCCCATAAATCGTACCGCTCAGAGCGACCAAAAAAGAGACCCATTCGGCGGACGGCGCGTTGTGAATGTTCAAGGACAGCAGGTAAGCCGCGCAGTCCATCAGCCACGCGCCGAAAACCAGCACCCGTGCCGACAGGCGGCTCGATGCCAAACCATAGAGGGCGAGAGCTGAGAGAACCCCGGCGGCGGTCCAGCTTCGGAGATTGCCGATAAACTGCTTAGATAAGTGCAGGGCATCGGTCTCATAGTAGACCTGCGCCGTGGTTGTCCTAGGCGTTACAATCAAGTAAAAGATAAAAAACACCAAAACCCACAAGCCCGGCGAGGCAGCCGCAGAACGCAGGATTGCCATTGTCTTCTGCCGCTCCGCTTGCCGGGCGGCGTTTCGCGCCAGCAGTTCTTCCGGCACGACAGACGATGGCTTCCCAATGCTGCGCTTCTCGGGAATGAGCCAGACCAGCAGCGTCCCGGCAAGCGAGAACGCCGCCGCGCATTCAAACGCAAGCCGGTAGCTCCAAACCTGAGTCACATGGCCGGTCAAATGCCCAGTGTAGACCAGCACCCAGCCGTAAGAAACTAAGTACAGCAGGGTTTGAAGCCGCCCAAACGTCCCAGAAGCGTTGCCGACTACGACCAGAACGGCATTGAAAACGACGCTGACCATGATGCCGCCGGCGACGGCAAGCGTTACTAAAGCAACGACGCTTCCATAGGCATAGTGGGGCTGGAGCGCTAAAAAGAAGTAGCCCAGGGCGCTGATGATCCCGCCCAGCACAAAATACGAGCGGCGGTGGTAGCCGAAAAGTGGGTTGAGGTCGGAGAACGCACCCATGAATGGCTGCAAGTAGGCAGGGATGCCGGCGATAATGCCCAGCGTCCCAACGCCGCCCGGCGATAAATGAAGCTGCTCTTTGTACAAAAACAGCAGCTTCTCACTGGTGAACGCGACAACAAAGACGCCAAGCGTGGCGGCAAGAATCGCCAAAACAACGATGCGCGGCAGATCGGCTTTGGAAGCGGCAGGCGCGGCGGTTTCGCCGGAAAGGGTAACGGTGCTCAACGGATGTTCTTTCCTGTTCGTGTGTTGGACAGCGCCGTTGCCGTTTGTGTGATTGTACCTGAAAAGTGGGGAAAGAAGCGGCTTCTGAAGAAGATCGCCCGGCGGATGGCCGCCGGGCGAGTTTGTGGGTACTATGCGACAACATCGCCGCCGGTGATGCCGTAGATCATGCCGGTGATGTAGCTGGCTTGCTGGGAGGCCAGAAACGCATACAGCGGGGCTAGCTCCGCCGGCTGGGCGGGGCGCTTCAGAAGCGTCGTTTGGCCGAACGTCTTGACCTGGTCTTCCGGCATGGTGGATGGAATCAGCGGGGTCCAGACCGGGCCGGGGGCGACGGCGTTGACGCGGATGCCGCTTTCGATGGCTTCCTCGGCCAGCGCTTTGGTGAAGTTTGCGATGGCGCCTTTAGTAGTCGCATACGCCAGCAGCATGGCGTCGGGCTGGAACGCTTCAATGGACGCCGTATTGATGATCGCGCCGCCGGGACGCATGATCGGCAGGGCGGCCTTGCACAGATAGAACATGGCGTAGATGTTCGTCTTGAACGTGTGGTCCCATTCGTCGGACGGCACTTCGGTGATCTTCCCGTGGGTCTTTTGGAACGCGGCGTTGTTGACCAAAATATCCAAACCGCCGAACTCCGACTGCGCTTTCTCGACGATCATCTTGCAGTGCGCCTCGTTGGTGATGTCGCCGGGAACGGCAATCGCTCGCCGGCCTGCGCTGTGGACCAGGCGCACGGTTTCCTGCGCGTCTTCGTCTTCGTTGAGGTAGGAAATCAGCACATCCGCACCTTCGCGGGCAAAGGCCAGTGCAACGGCCCGGCCGATGCCGGAGTCCGAGCCGGTCACAATCGCGGCCCGGCCTTCCAGCCTGCCGCTGCCGACATACGAGTTTTCGCCGTAGTCGGGCTGGGTCTTCATCTGCTTTTCCGAGCCGGGCGGCGCTTGGGTCGGCTCGTCAAACGGCGGCTTCGGATACTGCTCTTTAGGGTCCTGCTGCTTTGGGGGGGTCATCGGCGTCTCCTTGTGTTTGTGTTTTGGTAAAATCTCGCAAAAACGGGCGCAAAGGCCCTTGCCTTTGCGCCCGCTGCTTTGAGAAAGAGGTTAGTGCGTCACTTTTTCGGTGATCGCGGCGAACGCCTGCTTGATGGTCCCGGCAACGCCGTTCGCGGGCGCACCGTCGGCATGGCCGACGCTCAGAGCCGGCGGCATGTCGTACAGCCGGGCGTCGGGGGGCGGCGAAGTCGGCTCCGGGCCAAGCGGCATGGGATTGGCCAGGTAAACAAACTCGCCTTTGCCGTCGGGCGACGGGCCGGAAGCCCAGCGGCCTTCCTGGCTTGCGGTGCCTTCGGACAGGTTCCAAAACTGGTAGCGGGCGTCGGCATGGGGGCTGTCGGCGGAGAAGGTCATTGGGAAGGGGTAGCCGTCCAGCCCCTCCGCTTTCATATCTTCCAAAGCCGCCATCCACTGGTTCTGGTGCATGGTGTCACGGGCGATCATGTACTGGAACGTGTCCCGGATGCCCGGATCATCGGTCATCTCGTACAAGCGGCAGACTTGAAGGCGTCCGTTGACTTCGGCGTTCAAATTGGCCTGAAAGTCGGAAAACATATTGCCGCTGTTGGTCACATAGCCGCCGTTCCACGGGTTGCCCATGCTGTCGGTCGGGCGCGGCCCGCCGCCGCCGACAATGGAGTGCTGCGGGTTCGAGCCGCCCATAATGGCCGCCATCATAGGGTTTGACGCAACGGCCGCTTCCTGCTCGGAAAGCGGTGCGCCTTCCAGCAGCCGGGCGATCATCGTGCAAAGCATCTCGACATGGCCGATTTCTTCCGTGCCGATGTCCAGCAGCATGTCCTTGTATTTGGCTGGGCCTTTGCAGCTCCAGCCTTGAAACAGGTACTGGGTCATCACGGTCATTTCACCGTACTGCCCGCCCAGCACTTCCTGAACTTTGTTCGCAAATAGCGCGTTCGGCTTGCTCGGCTTCGCTTCATACTGCAGTCGTTTTGTGTGGAAAAACATGATAATTTCTGCGTCTTTCTTGAAAGTGGTGCGTGTATTGAGAAGAGATTAGGAGAGCATAGCTGCTCTCCTAAAGAGCTTTCGCGGTTACTGAGTTGCAGCCGCCGCAGACCCGTTCGCGCTGGTGCTGGACGAAGTGTTCTTTTTGCTGTGGCGTCCGCTTTTCTTTTTGCCTGAAGAATTGCTTGACGCATTTCTGGCTGTACCGCCCTGGCTAGAGGTACTTC
>CAXTRL010000120.1:0-5732 GCA_964246575.1 uncultured Armatimonadales bacterium | reverse complement strand
CCTGAGTAGAAGCGCCGCCCTGAGTAGAAGCGCCGCCCTGAGTAGAAGCGCCGCCCTGAGTAGAAGCGCCGCCTTGAGTGGTGCCGCTGTCCGCGCTGGGCCGGTCGCCGGTTCCGGTCTTGGTCTGGCTGTCGCCGGTGCCGACAATGGACTGGTTCGTACCTGCCACCGGGCCGGCAGGCGTTGCCGGGGCAGACGTTTTGCCGGTGTCGGTATCCGAGCCTGTGCCTGGGGTTGTTCCCGTGGCTGCGCCGGGTCCCGTGGCGGCAGGCGGCGGAGCGCTTTGTGCCAGCGCCAGACCGGTTGTTGCTAAGAAAAGGCTTGCCGCAAGAGCGGCCGCATTGAGTGAACGTGTCATTTTTATTTCTCCTGATTGTGTGTAGTCGTTGAAGTTATTGTCTACGGGCCGCCTGTGCCGCCGCCCGCGGTTCCGGCTGTCCCGGCTCCGCCCGCAGTGCCGGCCCCGCCGGTCGTTCCCGCTGTTCCCGCACCTCCGGTTGTGCCTGCCCCACCGGCCCCGCCCGCTGCTCCGGCTCCGCCCGCAGTGCCGCCGCCGGCTGTGCCTGTTGTACCCGCGCCGCCGGATTGGTCTCCGCCGGACTGGTCGCCTGAATGACAGCCTCCCAGCAGGCCGAGGGCAAGGCTCCCGACGGCGAGAGCTATCCACGATCTCGTTTGCATCTTGAGTTCTCCTGATAACTTTTCGCCCCGAAAGGCAGCCGGCTTTGCAGATTCAAAGCGGCTTATGTCACCGAGGGGGTGTTACCCACTGCGGAAAATCTCTTAAACCGTGCAGGCATCAATAAGTATTTTTTGCTGTTGCTTATGGTGATTAGCTGTCAAGAGTTTGTATGCTAAGAAACGCAAAAAAGCGGCAGAAGCGAGTTCGCTTCTGCCGCTTTCTCCAAAAATAGTCAACTATGCTTTCGGCACGAACTTCATTGCCAGGGAGTTCATGCAGTAGCGCAGGCCGGTCGGCTTTGGGCCGTCGTCAAACACATGGCCTAAGTGGCCGCCGCAGCGGGCGCAGACAACTTCGGTTCGCTCCATCAGCAGACTGGAGTCGCTTTGGGTTGAAACGCTCGTCTTTGCAATCGGCTGATAAAAGCTCGGCCAGCCCGTGCCGGAGTTAAACTCGGTGTCGGCGCTGAACAAGGGGTTCGCGCAGGCGGCGCAGTTGTAAACGCCTTTGCCGTGGAACTCGTAGTCCCCGGAAAAGGCCGGCTCGGTTCCTGCCTGGCGCAGAATGTTATACTGCGCAGGTGTCAGCAGCTTTTTCCATTCGGCATCGGTGCGGGTCACGGCGAAATGATGCGCCGGAGCGTGAGCGTTCGGCGCGGTCAAACCATATTTAGCGACCAGCAGGGACGTTCCTACGACGGTCACGGCGGCCAGTCCATTGCGAAAAAGTTCTCGGCGTGTGAGTTGCATAAACTTTACCTCTTAGTATTTATTATTAACAACTTTGGAAGGCAAAAAGTTTCATTGGGACGGGTTTGCAAGAATTACGGGCAAAAATTAGGGCAAGACGAGGGAGTGAACTCCCTCGCTATTAGGCACGCAGACGTGCCGCCTGTCCAGGGGACAGAATACGAAGATATTCCATTCTGATCTTACTGTCCCCTGGACAGGCAGTAATTCTGATTACCTTCCAGCGAGGGAGTTCACTCCCTCGTCCTTTGTGCGCTCTACTTACCCCGGCGCTCCGAACTTGGCTTTGTACTGGCGGCAGAACTCCAAAAACTCGGCGGGCATGGCAACCGGCTTGCCGGTGGAGCGGCGGACAAAGCAGCCGCTTTGCTCGGCGCAGGCATACTCGGTCTCGGTTTCGGGGTGGACGAACCGCAGAGCCAGCGACAGGGCGGACCGGCCTACGGACAGCACCCAGACCCGCAGCAGCACGGTTTCAGACAGGCGCACGGGCCGCTTGTAATGGATCTCGGTACGGGTCAAGACCGCCGCCATGTCCGCCGCATACAGCCGCTCGGTCGGCCACGGGCTTGCCTGCTGGAACGCAATCCTGCCGTCTTCCAGCCAGCGCACATACGTCGCGTTGTGGACAATGCTGGACGGGTCAAAGTCGTAATACTGCGGGCGGATTAAAAACGAAAAAACGTCGGTCAACTCCAAAATCTCTCCTAAAGTTCTCCTAAGACTGCCGAAAGCAGGGCAGACAAGTTCGGCACGGCGTTCCGGTGCATGATCTCATAGCCGTGCGAGTTCTCGGCGGCGAACGCCAGGGTGATGGGCCGGGCAACTAACCCGTAAGACGCCGCACAGGAAGCGTCGCTGCCACCCCGCGAAAGCGCCTGGAAGTGCGGCGTCTGGCCGATGCGCTCCGCCGCACGCGCGACCAAGTCAATGTCGGCAGCCTGCATAGCGCTGTAACTGTCGTTGACCCAGACGGTCGGCTGATCGTCAAGCGTAAACGGGCTTTCGGGAACACGCGGCCCAATTTCCAGGGCAATTCCGACAACCGCCGGTCTTTGCCGGAGCAGCCAGAGCGCCCCGTGGCCCCCGACTTCTTCCGCCGCCGTCGCCGCAAACAAAACCCGTTCCGGGTCAAGCTGAGGCAGGCTTTCCAGCGTCAGCAGCAGGGCCGCGAGATCGGCCCGGTCATCTAAAAACGGTGACGCCACGAAATCGCCCATCTCGGTCCACGTCCGCCGCGCCGGATGCAGGACTACCCGCGTTCCGGCCCGGACCCCTTTGGCCGCGAGTTCCTCCGCCGACAGCCCTGTAAAAACCCACGTGTCCGCCCAAGTCAGCGCCCGCTCCCGCGCCGCCGAAGCCGGGCTGCTAGCATGGTTGGTGTGAATGCTGCCGAATGACAGCACGCCGTCAATCGACCCGGACGCGGCCAAAACCTGCACCGGCCCTTCGCCCCACTTCCACGGGAACGCGCCGCCGAGACTCGTGACGACCAGACGCCCGTCGCTTTCGACGCGCACAACCAGCAGGGCGATTTCGTCCAAATGGGCCATGACGACAATTTCCGGGTGGTCCGGCAGGCGGCTTGCGCCCGGCGCAGACATCAAGAGGTTACCCCGCGCGTCGGTTTCATGGACGCAGCGCAGCCGCTCGGCATGGGCCGCGACGGCTTCCCGCACGAGTTTTTCCTGTCCCGGCGGTCCCGGCAGCGCGGTCAGCTCGCGCACAAGTTCCAGTGCATTAGTCATGAATTGGTTTCCCATCGCTCCCTAGCCCGCATTGTCCGCCGCTGCACCGCCCCAAAACGAAAGCGCGACTTCGACGAACTCGCGGGGGCGGGTGAACTGCATCGCGTGGGCCGACCCCGAAAGGCGCCGGAACTGGCCGCTCGGCAGGGCGGCGGCCAGGCGGCGGGCGATGGGGTCGGGAATGATGCCGTCCCCCTCGCCGCGCAGGACCAGGCAGGGCGCCCTAATCTCGTCCCGATACTCCAGCGGCTCGTCGTCCAGCATTGCTAAAGTCGTTTCCAGATAGCGCACGAAGCCCATTTGGGCGTACATGCGCGACAGAAGCACGGTATAGCCCAGCGGCTCTTGAGCGGCGTCCAGCACCAGGCCGGCGGCGTAGCGGGCCAGCGAGATGTACTGACCGCCGATAGTGGAGCCGACCAGCACCATCCGCCCCACCCGCGCCGGGTGACGCCGGGCCAGCGCCAGCAGCACCTGCCCTCCCAGCGAGTTGCCGCCGAAATGGGCTTGCGAAATGCCGAGCGTGTCCATAACGCGGGCCAGCCAGTCGGCGAGTTCGGGGATAGTCAGCGCTTTCTTGGGGCCGGGCGAGCAGCCGAAGCCCGGCATGTCGGGAACATACACGGGAAAATCCACTTGGCGCGATGCCAGCACGTTGACTGTCGGTCGCCAAGCGTCCGCCGAACAGCCGAGGCCATGCAGCAGGATCACCGGCAGCGCGTCAGGATTGATCTGATTAGAATTACAACGAAACGCATCCAAAATGCGGACACCGACATCGCGGCCATCCACAGTCAGCGTTTGGAGGCGCGAGGGTTCATGGGACATATCAATCTATTGTACCTTGCCTGTCAGCAAATAGGCACAGGGAAAGGGAGGCGCGGAACACGGGCCGTCAGACCGGTCGTGATGGCGTGGGGCGTGGTTTGGATGAGCGCGGCCAGGTCGCCTGCCGTCAGCGTTCCGCCGCCGTCGGTTCCAATCAGCGTCGCAATGTCATCGGCTTGAACGCTTGGAATATGGCTCACGTCTGCGACAATCTGGTCCATGCAGACGCGCCCGCAGAGGGGGGCGCGTTGACCGTGCAGGAGAACCGCGCCGAGATTGGACAAGCCGCGCGGGTAGCCGTCGCCGTAGCCGACGCCCAGCGTCGCGTAAACGCCGCCGCCAGGCGGAACCGTGTAAGTGCGTCCGTAGGAAATGGTCGCCCCGGCAGGCAGGAAGCGGCAAAGCGTGACGCGGGTTTTCAGTGACAGCACAGGCTTCAAGGGCAGGTCTCGGTCGGCAAAGGCTCCGAGAGTCGGCTCAATGCCGTACAGCAGCAGGCCGGGCCGGAGCAGGGCATGGCGGGCGGACGGCGGCAGGTTCAGCGCGGCAGGCGAGTTTGCGGCATGAAGCAGCAGCGTCTCAGCACGCGGGCCGAGTGACCGGAGAAAGTCCAAAAAGAGCGTGTGCTGTAACTGGGCATCGGCGGGGTTGTCATCGGCGTCGGCGAAATGCGTGGCAAGGCCCGTAATCTGGAGGTTCGGCAAAGCGTCCAGCGCCGCAAGCAGCGCGTGAGCGTCAGAGATTTGCACCCCGGCCCGGCCAATGCCTGTGTCCAGGTCTAAGTGCGCCGAGATTGTCACATTCTGAGACTGCGCCGCGCTTGAAAGCGCTCGACCCATTTGGAGAGAGCTGAGAAGAAGAGTCAGGCGGTGGAAGACAATCGCCGGGGCTTCCGACGGCAGCGCGGGACCCAGCAGGTAAATCACGGCGTCCGGCGGCAGCAGGGGGCGCAGGGACGCGCCTTCGGCGGGCGTGGCGACGCCGAAATCTGTCAGGCCGAACTCAGCGCAAAGAGGGGCGACAAGCGACGCGCCGTGGCCGTAAGCATCGGCTTTGACCACAGCCATGATCCGCGCCGGGCCGAAGCGCCGTTTCAGCAGAGCGATGTTGTGGGCCAGCGCGGCGGCGTCCACTTCGGCCCAAACGCGCGGAGCGATGTGCGGCGTCACGGGCGAACCAGAGCCGCCGTGCGGGTTGCGGCGGTTGTACGGCGCGAAGCGGAGCGGCGATATGCGGCAGGAACAAGCTGACCCAAAGCGCGTTCGTAGCGGTCGCGGCGGCCATACACGACAATCATGTTGGTCAGCTTGCGGCCCGGCTTCGCCAGCGTTGCCCCGTTGTAGTAAAAGCCCGTGCTGGTGCCGGCGTCCAGGTTCATGGCGTCCGCCGCGCCGAGCGCCTGCATGACGCGGGCCAAGCGGCCCAAGTAGATGGGAGAATGGGTCATCACAAAAAACAGCGTGTTGCCGCGCGTGATGCCGACCGCGATGCGGGAATTCGGGGCCAGCATGTGCTTGTCGCGGAACCGCTCGGCGCGGGCATCCAGGACGACCTGGCCGTGCCGGAGGAGGCGCGGGCCGCAGGCGACGACGAAGTCATAGGGACTCCAGTCATGGTGGCGTCCCCACTGGCAGGTGACCATCGTGGCTTGATTGCTGGGCGTGATGCACAGCGCGGTCCCCATGCCGCCGAAATGGACCAAGCTGCCGTCAATGACGATGTCGC
>CAXTRL010000119.1:0-9778 GCA_964246575.1 uncultured Armatimonadales bacterium | reverse complement strand
GTTACGTCCGTCGTCACCCGGTCCAGCTTTCCGCCGAAGTGCTGCCAAAGCGGCAAATCTCGGTTCTTGGCCCAGACATCGTATAGCGCCATTTCCAGCCCCGCCCGCGCCGCCGGAGCGTCGGCAAGCTCGGCAGCCAGCGCCAGCATCGGCCCCAAACGATCCGTCGGCATCCCGACAAACTTGGGCAAGACTGCGTTCAAAGCCTCTAGAACTGATTCTACGCTTTCACCCGTAACATAGCCGACCGGCGCACTCGCCCCGTCCCCGCCGCGTCCCGTGTCTGTTTCAATCCAAATGCGAACATTGCGGGCCTCGGTCGCGGTCCGAGCGGCTATTACAAACGGCGCAACGAGCGGCAAAGTCCAGGGCTGGGCCGACACGGAAACAATACGCCCATAATCAACACGCATGGCTTATTTTACCGCACTTCGCCCGGAGTGGCAAGCGGAAAGTTTGACTATGCCTTTCACAACTTTTTCACGCCGGCTTAGGTACACTGCTTTTATCATGCGGATTTTGCTGATTGAAGATGAAATACCGATTGCCGAAGTCATCAAAGCGGGCTTGGAGCAGGCGGGCTACACGGTCGTCATGGCGCACGACGGCGCAGCGGGGCTGGCAAAGGCGCGGGAAGGGCGCTGGGCGCTTCTGGTGCTGGATGTGATGCTGCCGGGGATGGACGGCTGGGAAATCTGCCGGACGCTGCGGGAAGAGCGTGACCCGACGCCCATTCTGATGCTGACGGCGCGGGATGCGGTGTCCGACCGGGTGCGGGGCTTGGATTTAGGAGCCGACGATTACCTGCCGAAGCCGTTTGACTTCTCGGAACTTACTGCACGAGTGCAGGCGCTTTTGCGGCGCGAGCACATTCACAAGACGCGCACGCTGCAAGTGGGGGATTTAGAGATCGATACTCGTCTGCGGCGGGTCACCCGGTCGGGTCAGGAGATTGCGCTGACGCCGCGCGAGTACACGCTGCTGGAAGCGCTGGCCGGGCGGGAAGGGCAGGTCTTGACCCGCGAAGTGATCTTGGAGCGGGTCTGGCTGGATGAAGAAAGTCTTTCCAATACCGTGGACGTGTATGTCGGCCTGCTGCGCCGCAAAATTGACGCCGGGCATGACGTGAAGCTGATCCAAACGGTGCATGGCGTCGGCTATGTCCTGCGTGCGCCTCAGCAGCCCGAAGCCGCCAAACCCGAAGCCGGCAAATTGGGAGCGAAAACTTGACAAAGCCGCGCTTGTCCCTATCTTCGGTTCGGGTGCGGCTGGCGCTGTGGAACGTCGGCGTGATGGCATTCGTGCTGGTCGGGCTGGGCATTATCTTCAGCGTCACGATGCGGGCGAACATCAATGCGGCGGTCAACCAACGGCTCAACGAGCGGGCGCACCATGCCCAGCATATTTTAGATGACCCGCCGCCGCTGTTTCGCCAGCTCCCGCCACCCCCAAATGATGATGCGCCGGACCCAAGCGGCGAAATGCGCCCGCGCGTCTTTGACGCTCAGGCCCGGCCCCGCCGTCCGGACGACGTGCCGCTGGACCCGCTTTCCCTCCGCCGGGCGGAAGCGGGTGAGGAAGTTTACAAAACAGTTCCTATTGCTGGGGCGGCGGTGCGGATCTACTCGCTGCCGATCCGGCACAATGGTAAAATTGTCGGCGTTGTTCAGACTGGCCTTTCCCTGACCCGCATTCACGCGGAACTGGCGGAAATGACGCGCACTTTGGTTTACTTGATCCCGGTCGTCCTGCTGATTGCCGGTTTCGGAGGAGCGTTTCTCACTGACCGCGCCCTGCGCCCGGTGCGGCGAATCGCGGCGGCGGCGGGGCAGATTGAGGCCGAAGACCTGTCCCAGCGGCTGCCGGTGATGGGCGACGACGAGTTTGCGGACCTTGCCGACACCATCAATGGAATGCTGTCGCGCCTGCAAGCCGGGTTTGAGCGTCAGGAACAGGCGTTTGAGCAGCAGCAGCGGTTTGCAGCGGATGCGTCCCACGAGCTGCGGACGCCGCTGACGATCATTAAGGCCAACACCAGCCTTGCGCTGTCGCAGCGGCGCACGGAAACGGAATACGAAAAAACCCTGCAAACGGTGGATGCGGCGGCGGACCGGATGACCCGCATCGTGCAGGACTTGCTGCTGCTGGCGCGGGCCGACGCCGGGCAGGTAGCCTACGCACTGGCCCTAACACCGCTGGCGGAAGTTCTGGAGTCTGCCGCTGCGTCGCTGGCGAGCTTGGACCATGCTCCCATTTCTTTGGATTTGCCCGTGAAACCAATCTTTGTGCTGGGCCATGCCGACAGCCTGGTGCGCTTGTTTTCCAATCTGCTGGAAAACGCCGCGCGTCACACGCCGCAAGACGGGCGCATTACTGTTTCGGTGGAGCGGGCGGGCGGCCAGATTGCCGTCCAAGTCGCCGACACCGGCGTTGGCATTGCGCCGGAGCATCTGCCGCATGTCACCGAGCGGTTCTACCGGGTGGAAGCCGCCCGGTCCCGCGCCGGGGGCGGCACCGGCTTGGGGCTGTCCATTTGCCGCAGCATTGCCGACCTGCACGGCGGCCATTTGGAAGTGACCAGCGTGCCGGAGCAGGGAACAACGGTGCGTGTTCTGCTGCAAAACGCCGAGCCGGAAGCGGCGGCCAATAGCGCCGCTGCCGCCCCGGCGTTCCAGAAATAAAATGGGCTTGGAAAAAATAAATTCCGCATCCGCTTTTCACGGGATTTTCATGTAGTCTCGCTACCATAGTCAATAGGAACAACGACATCACTCTCGCAGGAGAAAAAACAATGAAGACAACATCTCACAAGAAAACACCCGCCCTGGCGGTTCTGGGCGCAGCCGCGCTGCTGCTGGCGCCTATCACAATGCACCCCGCGCTGGCGCAGGGACCGCAAGGCGGCTTCGGTGGTCCCGGCGGCTTTGGCGGCCCTGGCGGCCCTGGCAACGGCGGTCAAGGCGGTTTTAATCGGCGCCCGCCGGTTGCTTACGGCACCGTCACAGCAGTTGACGCCGGGGCCGGCACGATCACCATTTCCGGGCGCGGCGGCCAGGTCCAGACGATCCAAACGCAGGGAACGACCCAAATTGTTTCGCAAGTCGCGGCCAGCGTGTCCGACTTAAAGAAGGGCGACACAATCCAGGTTCAGGGCGTCCCGACCGGCATCACAGCCTCGTCCGTTTCCATCGGCCAATCGCCCTTGAGTGGCTTGGGCGGCCCCGGCGGCGGTGGACAGGGCGGCTTCGGCGGTCCTCCGCCTCCCGACGGCGGCAACGGTAGCGGACCGGGCGCTCCGGCCACAGCTTCGGCTACGGGAACAGTGACGGGAACCAGCCCGCTGACAATCTCGCTTTCTTCTACGGCGTCTATGACGCTGAAAATGGACCCAAACGCGAAAGTCACCAAGTACACGACAACGACGCTGGGTGCCGTCAAAGTGGGTGACCGGGTGCTGGGCATCGGCACGGCGAATGACGACGGCAGCTTTGCAGCCACGACCGTTGCTCTGAATATGGATATGGGTGCGATGGGCGGCGGCTTCGGACGCGGCGGCGGTGGTCGGGGCGGATTTGGACGCGGCGGCGGCTTCGGTGGGGGCGGCCGTGGCGGCTTCGGTGGCCCCGGCGGCGGTGGTCCTGATGGCTTTGGCGGGCCCGGCGCTCCTCCGCCTCCCGGACAGTAAGAGTCTTTCTGGAAAGCCTGCACGGGGCTGAACCCCCCGTGCTTTGAAAGTGCAATTCCCCGCCTTCGCGGGCATCAGAACATTCGGTTTCTGTTGTCTTCGCCCACGAAGGTGGGGGTTTGCACTTTCAAAGCCCTGCCGTTCAGGGCAGGCGCCGCTTTCTTGAAGTCCCAGCCATCCAAAAAAGCCCCAGCCATCCCGGCTGGGGCTTTTGCATGGTAAACTTCACCCAAAGGAAGTTTGCTCATGCGTCATGCGTCCCGCGTCCGTATCTTTTCTCCTCTTTCTGTTCTTGCGCTGGCTCTCGGTGTCGCGCCGCCGGCGTTTTGTCAGGTCGCGCCGCCTGCGCCGCTGACCCTGCCGGCTCCGCTTTCCCTGCCGGAAGCGATTGCGCTGGCCTTGCGGCACCAGCCGCAGCTTTACGCGGCCCGCACTCAAATTACGCAGGCGCAGGGACAAAAGCTGCAAGCGCAGTCCCAGTATTATCCTGTTTTGACGCCCAGCTATCAGTACCAGAATACGTCTAATGCTCTGTATGGCGTCAGCTCCGGCGGGGTCACGAGTGTGACGACAACGGGAAGCGGGACAGGAACCGGCACCACAGGGACAGGCACGGGAACCGGCGTTGGAACGGGAACCGGCACGGGTGTCGGGACAACGGCGCCGGGCGGCACGACAACAACGGGAACCGGAACGACCGGCACAGCCGGGACCACAAATACGCTTCTGACGCCGACAAACGAAGTCAGCATCGTGCGCGGCGGCGGGCTGACGGTCAGCCTCAGCCAGACCTTGTTTGATACCGGGCAGCGCGAAGCGGCCAACACCGAAGCGCGGCGAGCGGTAGACGCCGCCGAGGAAAGCACCCGCAGCACACGCCAGTCTATTGTCTTGACGGTTACCCAAGATTACTATCAACTGCTGCTGAACCGCGATTTAGTCAAAGTCGCCCAGGCGCAGGTCGCGCGTTACCAGCAAACGGTAGATGTGACCCAGGCCCAGATAGACGCCGGAACGACGGCGGCGAAAGATATTTACCAGGCAAGATCGGACCTCGCGAACGCGCAGGTGACGCTGCTTAACAACCAGAACGCAGTTCAAACGGCGTCGGCGGCCCTAAAGAACGCCATCGGCATTGACCTCAGCGGCGTTTTGCAGATCGCGCCGCTGACGCTGGGGGACACGCTGCCGCCGGTTCCCGTGCCGGGCCAGGCGCTTTCGCTGGATGCGGCCCTCGCGGCGGCGTTCGCCGAGCGGCCCGACGTGCGGCAGCAGCAGGCGGTAGTTCAAAGCGATCGGGCCGCGCTGCGTCTGGCCCGAAGCCAAGCCGGACTGAGCCTGCGGGGCGACTACGTTCTCAATTACCAGGCATCCAATGATGTCGGGTCACGCGGCGTCAATTCTCAATTTCTGGTGACCAGCTCCTACCCGCTGTTTGACGCCGGCTCGGCACGCGGCGCGGTGCGGATCGCACAGGCCACCCAGGACGCCGCGCTGGACCAGCTTGAATTGGTGCGCCAGCAGGTGCGGCTGGATGTGGAGCAGGCGTACAGTACGCGGCAAACGAATTTGGAAGCGGCAGGGCTGGCTCAGTCCGCCGTGTCCGCTGCGCAGGTCAACTACGACGCCGCGATTGCGTCCCGCAAGGAAGGCATCGGCACAGTGCTGGACATCACAACGGCCCAAGCGACGCTGACCCAGGCCCAAAGCCAGTATGTCCAGGCCGTGTATAATTTTTATATCGCCGACGCTCAGCTTCAGCGGGCTATAGGCCGCAATGACGCTGGCCTGCCGCCGCGCTGATTATGGCACACTGATTACGCCGCGATGTTTGCCGCGCTTTTCCGCCGGGTAGAGTGCTTGTATCAATACTTCTTGATTGTATGGCAAGATAAGCTACAAAGCAAGAAAGGCCGCACGGGACGCACTCCGAAAGGGACTCACAATGGCACATTTATATGCTTCGTTCTCCGATGCCGCAATGGCGGAAAAAGCGGCGGGCGCACTGCTGGACTATGGTGTTCGGCAGGAAGACCTCAGCCTAGTCGCCAATGACCAGTATGGTCATGCCCGCGAATCTTACTCGGCGCAGACTGCCGATCCGGCGTATGCCGCCGGTGCGAATACCGGCGCGTTCGGCTCGGAAGGAACTTCGGCAGGGTACAGCGCCGGACAGCCGGCGCTGGGAACAGGCTCCACGCTCGGCTCCGTTTCTTCCATGGAAGGCCGCAGTGTCGGTGTGTACAACAATGCGGATTCTGTCGTCGGCACGTCCGGCGACCTGAACCCGCTGGACCAGGGCGGCCCGGACTCCGCCGCCGCGCAGGGCGATGTTGAGACCGCCGCAAAGCACGGCATCAGCACGACGACCCCGGAAGACGCCGGTGAAGGTGCAGTCAAGGGGACCGGTATCGGTCTGGGCCTCGGCATTCTGGCAAGCCTCGCGGCGCTGGCGGTCCCCGGCGTCGGCCTGGTCCTGGGCGGCGGCGCACTGGCGGCGGCGCTCGGCGCGACGGCTTTGACGGCCGGCGCGGGTGCGATTGCAGGCGGTGCGACCGGCTACCTCAAGGAGCAAGGCGTTCCCGGCGATGTCGCTGAGCGCTACCACGGCGCAGTGGCGAGCGGCGGCGCGGTGCTTTCGCTGAACATTCCATCGGGCAAAGTAGACCTGACGACCGCCGAAGGCGTTTTGTCTAAGTACGGCGCGGCAGACATGAACGCTTATTAAACTATTTGTTTAAGCCCAGAATATTTGCAATCTGAGAACACCCTGGGCTTATTTTTGTTGAAACCAGCTTACTTGTGCATAAACTAAGCGCTTTGTGCCATAATAAGACCGTACCGATTTACCTGGCTCCGAATAGTCACCTCCCCGTAAAAACGGGGCTTTGGCAGGCGAGTGCGTGGGACACCTATACTTCTCTAGGAGCCAGGGGTACTTTAGTCAGGCTACAACACTGCCGTTTCCAGAGCGTTTCTTACCATGTTTCGGTACGATTCTGCATCCTCTCCTCCTTGAAGCGAGCGATACACCGCCCCACAAACCATGTCGGCAAGCTGGATCAAGTTACTTTCTTGTGATGTGCCTGCTGATCTTCCAGTTCCAACACTTTTGATATGCTTGACGTTGTCAGCGTTGATGCGCCTCCTCAAATGGGAAGCTAACTCCTTCTTGAACTTTTCACCGCCGCTGTCATCAAATATTACCTGAGCGTCTTGAAGAAGATGCTTCGCCCGCTCAAGCGCAGCTCCGCAGATAAACTGGTAGAAAGCATCGCGGTCTTTGAACTCTGACTGCGAAAGGCGTGTTTTGTCGACCAAAAAAACAAACGCTTTGAAGTCCATGTCTTTCGCCGCAGTGAAGAAAGCTTTGCGGGTGGCGTCTTTGTTTTTGGCAAAATGGAACTCAATGTTCGGAGACAGCAGTTCTTGTCGGAGTGCATGAATGCGCCGGCTGGCTATTGCTTCTTTCTCCTCATCCTCGAAGATAACGAGTGCCACCACAAAATAACGGCTGGACTGCTTCTCAAACTTGAACCCCGTGTCGCCCGATTCATCAACAAAAACGCGCATAATGGTAAGTGTACCTTCTCAGTGTGATACTAACCTAGCCCGCATGAAGAGCAAACATTACGGACGACTTGAAACAAATATAGCCGGTGCTTGACAACGAGGCGGTGACGTGATAGAATAAGGGACTTGGAGAAATCCATGTCCCTTTTTCACGTTTTTTCGCAGCGAAGTCGCTTGGGGAGTGAGGTCGCGTATGGCAGCCGGGCCGCTTGTTGGCATTGATATTGGAACGCAGCAAATCAAAATCGCGGAGCTTCGGCCCGGCAAGACTGGCCTAGTCGTGTCCGCGCTGGCGCTCGGCCCGACGCCGCTTGGGATCATCCAGAACAGCATTATCACTGATCCTGCCGCAATGGGAGCGGCTGTCAAGCACCTGATGAAAAGCAGTGGCATTACGGCCAAGAAAGCGGTCGGGTGCATCGCCGGCCAGAACGCCGTCGTGATCCGCATTATTGAAGTGCCGCGTATGACCGACGCCGAGCTGAAAGAAACCATGAAGTGGGAAGTCGAGCGCCATGTGCCTTTCGCTCCCAGCGAGACCATGCTGGATTACCAGCCGCTGACGCCGCGTACCCCAGAAGCCGCAAGCGGTCCGAACATGGAAGTTTTGCTGGCCGTGGCCCAGCAGGACGCGGTTTCGAATTACTTGGACGTGCTGTTCGCGGCGGGCCTTGACCCGGTCGCGATTGATGTGGAGCCGCTGGCAGTCGCGCGGGCCGTGCTGGACTTGTCCGGCGGGCAGGCTGTGGTCCGGCCTCAGCCGATGATCGGCGAACTTTCCTACGATCAAGCGCCTGCCGAGACTGTGGCCGTGATCAATATTGGGGCTGCCAACACCGAAATTGCGATTTACCAGGGCGATCAGCTTGCGTTTCCTCGTTCCCTGCCTTTAGCCGGGGACAGCCTGACCCGTGCCATTGCCGAAGCAATGCAGTACACAATAGATCAGGCCGAGCGCGAAAAGCGCGAATACGGCATGGTTCAGCTTGACCGCATGGCGGTATATACCGGAACGGCCTATGATACCGAAGGCGGCTACGAGACGCCGGAATTCAGCGACGACCAATTCAGCTTGGAAGACGTGCAGGATAATCCGTTTGACCTCAACGCGAACTTAGATGCCGACTTCGGCAGTGCGTTCCGCAGCACTCCCAGCGGCCCGCTCGGCGACGCCGGCGCAAATGACATGACCCGGACGCAGCCGATGTCCCGCCGTACCCTGAACCTGGCGCGGCCGGTCCAAAACGACACGCCGCCGGCTTTTCTGCCGCCGACCGATGACGCTTTTGGCCTGCCGATGGGCGGCGGCATGGATGAAAGCAAGCTGCGCGACGAGATCTTCGAGGCGATTGCGCCGGTGCTGCAAGAACTTTCCGCCGAGATTCGCCGTTCGCTGGACTACTACCGCAGCCGGGGCGCACAAGTTTCCGTAGACCGGGTCCTGCTTTCCGGCGGCACTGCCGGGCTGACCAACCTAGCGGCTTTTCTGCAAAACGAGCTGCAAACGCCGGTTTCGGTGGCGAACGCTTTGGAAGGCATGACGGTGACTTCCAAGCACTACGATCCGGCTTATTTGGCGACAATCGCGCCGGCATTTACGATTGCCGTGGGCCTGGCTGCCCGTGATGCCGTGTTTGGGGCAAACCCGCTGCCGAAGAAGCCCAAGCCCGTCAAGGTTCCAAAAGCCGCGAAAGTCACTGCAAGCTAACCGTGTTCTAAGCTTGAGCCGACACCTGAGAAAACAATGCTCCGAATAAACCTGCTGCCGCCGTATGTTCAGCAGCGCCGCTTAACCAAAAAGCTGGTGCCGCTTTTCCTTGCGATCTTTGCACTGTGTCTTGCCGCGCCGCTTGCCCTCTACGTCTACCAGCACAACAAGCTGGAGAAGCTGACGCAGGACGCAAATGATGCTGTTGCCGGAAAAAGCAAAACCGACGCGCTGAAAGCGCAGGCGACGACCACTATTGCCCAGGTCGCGCCGATCCAGGCGAAATTGCAGTTTGTGGAAGACGGCAATGACCATATCCGGCAGGTCGTCGCGCTGTGGAACCGGCTGGCGGACACGACGCCTAAATCCAGCTTTATTTACACCGGCGCTTCCGTTGTAGGAACCACCATGTCCATCAAGGCTTACTCGCCCAGCGTGGAAGAAGTCGGGCGTTACTTGCAGACTATGTACCACGAGCCGGACTTTGTGACCGTGGCGGTGGACCACATTCCGGCGTATCCTGAAAATGTTCGGCATTTGTACTTCTTGCACGGTGCTCTTGTCTTCGCAGACGGTGCATCCGGGGGCGGCGGCAACGCGCAAGGCGGCGGACCCGGCGGCTTTCCCGGCGCAGGCGGACCCGGCGGCGGGCAGGGCGGCTTCGGCGGTCAGGGCGGTGGACAGCAGGGTGGCGGGCAGGCGGCAGCCGGTGCGCCGGCAAACTGGACGCCCGACGCGCTCGGCCCGAATGGCCCCAGCAACATTCCGCCGGATGTCGGCCCGCCGCCGCCGCAGCTTGCAGGCACCAGCGT
>CAXTRL010000118.1:0-9793 GCA_964246575.1 uncultured Armatimonadales bacterium | reverse complement strand
GGTTTTACTATGAAGAAGTTTTTGGTGACGGTGACGCAAACTACGGAAGTGGAAGTGGAGCTAGACGAAACCGAGATGACCGAAGCGTGGCTGGCGGAGTACCGGCGCGGCTTCGGCGATCTCAAGGGCGTGGAAGCCCATGCGGAGAACATCGGGCGGATGATTGCCCTGAACCTAGAGAACGACGGCGATTATCTGGAAGGATATGGGTTCGTTCGGACTTCCCATGCCTTCATGCCGGAGCCGTCCTATTCCTACCAGGCCGGTCAAAACCCAAGTTACCCACGCATGAATATCAATGTCCGGGTGCAAAGCGATGATGTAGATGTAGAAGCGGAGGAAGAATGAACAGAACCTTGCAAGCCGCCGAACTCGACCTTGCCATCGCGGCCATATGCCAGTCCGAAAATTGGCAAGTGGAAGACTACTCGGACATGAGCGAGTACGAAGCGTTTTGGGTGCAGAGCGCCGATGGCCGCGTTCAAGCGACAGGCCGGACGCCGGCGGAAGCGGTGACGCGGGCTGCCGCAAAACAGAAAAAACGACATGGCAGAAAAAACGGCACCGGGCCGAACAGCAGGGCCAATAAGGCTGGTCAGGGAGAAAGTGCGGAATGATTATTGACACCAGGGACACGCGCGAGCCATTGATGGAGCGCGGATTGGCGGAATGCGTGGACGGCATCCGAACGCTTTATGAGCAGTCTTGTACAGTCCCCGATTGCCTGATCGGGCCGTTTCTGACGGCAATGGGCATTCTTATCTGGTCTTATTCCAATCCTGCTGATCTGTGGATACTTCACCGGGCCGGCGAACTTGACGCAACGGTAAGAGAAAGCGCGAAATGAATAAATACGTTATTGACTACGGCTACGGCACGGCGCATTTTTACACCGAAGCGGCAGACAGGGCAGAAGTAAAGCGCGAGTTCTTCGAGTGCGCCAATGCCTGCTTCGGCATCCGCAAGTCCATCAGCGTCTACGAGGTGCGGTGCTCCTTTTCCAGCGTAAAGCTGCCGCTGCCTTTTTGGGGACACGAGGCAACTCACTTTCTGTCTCACAGCGGCGGTGACGACATCTTGTTCGACTGCCGCTTCCAGACCCCCGGCGGCGGCTGGTGGAAGCTGTATTCCGAATGGGGCGAGTGGTGCTCGTGCGAAGGGCGCGGGACGCCGGCGCTGTCGTGCGAGGTGCATCACTTCTACGTTTCTGACCATGACGAGCAGTGCGCCTGCCGGGAGAAAAACTGAATGAATAACGCTCGTTTGTTTGTGTTCGACGTGGAGAGCATCGGCCTTTACGGGGAAGGGTTCGCCGCCGCGTTTGTTGTCGTCGACCCGGACGGAGCCGAGATCGACAGCGGCACTTATGTGTGTTCCCCGGAACGGGCGAGAGGTTCAGAGAAGGACCGAGCCTGGATTATGGCCCATGTCGCGCCGCATCTTGGCCGCGCCCTTTACGCGCATCCGAGCGACGTGCGGTACGCCTTTTGGAAAGCCATGCAGCACTGGAAAGAGCAGGGGGCGCTGATCTTCGCCGACTGCGCCGTGCCGGTGGAGGCGAAGTTTTTGGCGGACCGCTACAAAGACGTTTTCCCGCCTTCGCCGTTTGACGGCCCCTACCCGCTCCACGAAGTTGCGACCGTGCTGCTGTGCGCCGGCCTGGACCCGCTGGCGACCTACCAGCGTCTCCCCAGTGAACTACCGGTCCATGACCCCTTGTGCGACGCCCGGCAGTCGGCCCGGCTGCTGGTGGAAGCGCTTCGGGAAATCCAGGAGGGCGGAACCGGCGGCCTCGGCAAGATGTCGGGTTATCTTGGCAACATCAATGGGCCGGGCTGTGACCCGGATACGGCATAAGGAGAAAATATGAACAGTCGCATTGTAGTTGTCTACCATTCCGCCGATTTTGACGGTGTGTTCAGCCGAGAAATCGCCCGGCAGCATTTTGGAGGTGAAGCAGAGTATATCGGCTGGGACTACGGCGACCCTGTGCCGGAAGTTGGTCCCAGTGACAACCTATACCTGATTGACATTTCCATTGATGCGCTGATGACGCACTCAAACCTTGTCTGGATTGACCATCACAAGACGGCGATTGAAAAGTACCCGGATGCGGCAGCGGTGGGTTTTTGCATCGACGGTGTAGCCGCCTGCCGACTGGCATGGAACTTCCTTAATGAAGCGTCAAATATGCCCTGCATTAAAGAGGATTTTGTGGAGCGGCGTGTTACCGAGCCGCTGGCCGTGCGCCTCGCCGGGGAATGGGACGTGTGGGACAAACGCGACGCTCGCGCCGAAGTGTTCCAGTTTGGCCTCAAAAGCTGTTCTATCGGCGGTTACTGGCACTCTTTGCTGAAAATGGATCACCACGGGGAAACGGCGGTCAATTACATTCTTTCTCTTGGAACAGGCTCTAAGCTTTGTGCCGAGAACGAAAACGCATCCATCATGGCGGCTTCTGCGTTTGACATGGGTTTTGAGGGCTTGACGTTCCTTGCCCTGAACACGGCCCGTTGCAACAGCCTGACCTTTGAGAGCGGCGTAAAACCCCATCACGACGGACTGCTCGGATTTCGGTTCAACGGCAAGCAGTGGATCGTCTCGCTGTACGGCGTTCCCAGCAAGCCTGACGTTGATTTGTCGGTCATTGCGGCGAAGTATGGCGGCGGCGGGCACAAGCAGGCTTGCGGCTTCCAGGTGAAAACATTGCCTTTTGCCACGGTTGGGGGCTAGAGGTTCCCCATTATTCTTAGACTTCTATTAGGGCTAGGGAGCATCAATGGCAGGAAACGTCGCACTGGGGCTATTCGCCGGGATTGGCATTGTCGGGTTCTTCTTTCTCTGGGCGTATGTCGTTTGGATTGGAGAGACGGAACTATGAAACTGCTATACATCGCCGGCCCGTACTCGGCCCCCACGCCGGACGGCATCGCCAAAAACATCGCTGCCGCTCGCGCGGTTGCCATCGCGCTTTGGGAACGCGGCTACGCAGTTTTTTGTCCGCATCTCAACTCGGCGAACATGGAGCAGGACTGCCGAGCGACGTATGAAGACTTTATCGCCGGCGACCTTCTGATCCTGTCCCGCTGCGACGCCGTAGTGTTGCTGCCAGGCTGGAAGGATAGTCCCGGCGCGATGCGGGAAGTGGGCCGCGCCTGTGCGCTGGACATCCCATACTATGAATGGGATCCGGCGACAGATGATTTTCGTGAGGAAGAGAAGCCTTGAAGTTACTTTGTATGAGCGACATTCACGGGCGCTTCACTCGGTTCCGCCCCGAAGACATGCCGGCGGCGGACCTGTGCATCATCGCCGGCGACATCACGACGCGCGGCCTGCGCGACACGAAGGAATTCCTTGCTTCGCAAAGATGGATTGAGCAGGTTGTCGAGCGCTACCCCGCGACATTTTGGATACCTGGCAATCACGATCTGCTGATGCCGCCGGACGTGTATCATCCGATTGGGACACGGGAAGGGAACAAACTCCGCAGCCTGTACCATGAGGCGGTAGAATACCGGGGCAAACTGTTCTACGGCGTGTCGCTGTCTACGGCTTACGATATGCCGGAACTCGCTTCTACTTGGGAACACATGACCACGCGCCGGGAAGTGGAAGAAGCCGCCTTTGCGCTTGTTCCCAACAACACGGACGTTCTCGTATCTCATTCGCCACCGCTCGGCGTTCTGGATGCAGCGGGATATGCAAAGAACCCTGACGGCACTTGGGAGAAGCGCCCGATTGGGTCAAGGGCGCTGACGGACATCATTGACGGCGACTACCCGCCGCGCATTGTCATCTGCGGCCATGTTCACGGAGCCGCCGGTCATGTGCGACGGTTCATGACGGATGTCTACAATGTTGCGGAAGAGTGGAGGGTGATCGAGATATGACCAGTACCAGCGAAAAATCACTCGAAGAATCCTTGGAACGCTGCGCCGGCTGCGAACGCGCTTTCTCGCCGGATGCCCTCGCGGAAGGCGTCTGCGCCCACTGCTGGGCGGCGGCGCGGCGCATCCGCGCCCACGGCCACGCGTCCCGTCAGGCGCAGTGCGACGCGGCCCGTTTCGTGGTGGAGCATCATCTACCGCACTCACTGGCCTATTCGCTTCAGATCCTGCTGGAAGACGCGGCGGAGAATGCCCTGCACAAAATGGTCTACACGCGCCGGTCGGACCGGGACGATCCGGCGCTGTTTTACAAGGAGGGCCGTACCTATCATCCGATTGCTCCGCTGGATTACTACCCGGCACCGGGCGTGTGGCTGGTGGAATGGAAAGAACATTCCCGCGTCACGGCCTGGCTGTCCCGTCTGCCGGTGCCGGATCCGATCCGGCTGGCGGCGGCCCGGCGCTGGGAAGACCAAGCGCTGGCCGCCGTGCGGGAGCAATCGGAGCAAAGGGTTTTGACGACTGGTGACGTGGTGCGGATCGTGCTGGATACAGTGGGTGCCGGGAGCAAGGCGGACTAATTCTTAAGGCTGAACACTCTGTCTTCCATCGGTGGGCGTTTTACTCTGCACGGCTTGTTTCAGGAGGTGGACTATTTCTCCGTTCAAGCTGCGACTTTCTTCCAATGCCAATCGTTTGATTTCAATATGAAGATCTTGCGGCAGTCGCACCTGAAGCTGGATGTTTGGCGATACAGTTGGTTCCATATCTGTAATTATACATCGTCTGTTGCTAAAACGCTACTACTATGCGACTAAAATAGCGATGACGCATTGACGACATACTACCAAAAGTGCTATAATGCTACTGATATGATACTAAAACAGTATCATTCTTTTGTGAAGGAGGAAATAACAATGCCCCGTCCATACACAAGTGTCGAAACAATTTCGCAGGATGAATATCTCAAGCTAATCGGCCTGCATACGCTGGCGGCTTACCACCGAAAAAGTTTGCACGACATCCAGCAAGCGGCCCAAAGCATTACAGGGGAGACCGAAGATGGAGGTCACACAGACGAATTTATCTGGTCGGACAACCCCGGCATAGACGCGCTGCTGAAACGGCTGAACATCACGGTCGCCCCCAGTGTGCAGAACGGAGCGTAATCGCCATGAGCCTGCCTGGACTTGACCTCCCAACCCTGTCGTTCGCGCCTGCCGCTGAAGACCAACCAGATACTCTCACCGTAGACCTTGACCACCTCATTACGTCCCGTTTGCTCATTCAGGGGTCGAGCGGCGCGGGCAAAGGCTGGGCCATCCGCACCCTCCTAGAGCAAACGCATGGGCGGGTGCAGCAGATCGTGCTGGATAAAGAAGGCGAGTTCTCCACTCTGCGGGAGCGGTACGACTACATCCTTGCGGGATCTGACGGCGACGTGCCGGCCACGCCAAAGACGGCGAAGCTGCTGTGCCGGCAGCTTATGGACCTCGGCGCGTCCGCTGTGCTGGACCTATACGACCTGTCCCTGCCGGAGCGCCAGAAGTTCGTGCGCTTCTTTTTAGAAGAACTGATGAGCCTGCCCAAAGAGATGTGGCGGCCGCTGCTCGTCGTCATCGATGAAGCCCATTTCTTTACGCCCGAAGGCGGCAGCACCGAGGCGTCTGCCGCCGTCATTAGCTTGTGCGCCGAGGGCAGGAAGCGCGGCTATGCAGCTATTATTGCGACTCAGCGGCTGTCTAAGCTGAGTAAAGACGTGGCAGCGGAGCTTCGCAACAAGATGATCGGGCTGACGTCGCTTGATGTGGACGTGCGCCGGGCAGCGGACGATCTCGGGTTCAGCCGGGAGCAGGCGGCGCGGCTCAAGGAACTTTCACCGGGCGAGTTCTTCTGCGTGGGGCCGGCAGTGTCAAAGAAGGTCGTGCTGGCAAAGACCGGCGACGTGCAGACGACGCACCCCAAAGCCGGACAGATCGCCTCTTACACGCCTCCTCCACCTGCCGAAGCAGTGCAGGCACTTCTTGAGCAACTGAAGGGGCTGGCGGAAGAAGCGGACGCGGAAGTCGCCGCTCAGCGGGAAAAGGCGGATCGGACAGAAGTGCTGGAACGGCAGGTAGAGAGCTTGCAGCGGCAGCTCGCAGAGGCCTCTGACACGACGGCAGTGAAAGAACGTGTCGTTGAGAAAATCGTGGAAAAGATCGTCGAAAAACGGGTGGAAGTGCCGGCGCTTGCACCAGGCCAGGTCGAGCAGCTCCGGGACATCGCCGATACACTCATCAGTGGTGGAAAAGATATGCTGGGGTTAGGGCAGGAAATCCTGGCGCGGGTGGCTACCGTGCAACGGCCCCAGCCCCCAATCAAAAATCTGATAATAGTGGGGGAAGCATTGGCAGAAGATATGCCGGCAAATGAGGGAAATATCGGCACAACACCAGAACGTGCCAGCGGCGTCGGCACGTCCACTCCCATCAGCCTTTCACGCTCCCAGCAAGCGATCCTCGACACGCTGGCGGACCTCGCTCAGATCGGGATGACGCGGCCCTTGCGCGATCACGCGGCATTGTTCGCGGGTATCTCGCCGAAGTCCAGCGGCTACGGGATCCACCTGAAGGCGCTGCGAGATTTGGGCCTGATCGAGTATCCCGCGCCCTCACAGATCGCGCTGATCCCGGCAGGCAAAGAGGCCGCAAAGCCGTCAGCACGTCCCTTGACCCGGAAGGCGCTGCAAGAAGCCTGGCTGAAACGCTTGAAGCCGGCCCAGGCCAACCTGCTGGGACACCTCATCGCCTGCTACCCGAATACGATGTCCAGGGAAACGCTGGCAGGTTATGCCGGCATCAGTGCTTCCA
This sequence comes from uncultured Armatimonadales bacterium, assembly GCA_964246575.1. Lineage (GTDB taxonomy): Bacteria > Armatimonadota > Armatimonadia > Armatimonadales > Capsulimonadaceae > JANXMY01. The sequence continues at coordinate 3,051 of CAXTRL010000118.1, read as the reverse complement.
GTTCGGGATATGGCATCCACCTGAAGGCGCTGAAGGACTTGGGGCTAGTCGAGTACCTGAAGCCGGGCGAAGTGTCTGCGACGGCGCTGCTGTTTCCAAACGGACTGCCGGAATGATGCGGCTTGCCCAAATACCCATTTACTGATACTGAGAAACGGGGACTGCATCTATACGCAGGCCAGTTTCTCCTCCCCTGGCTAAAGCCAGAGGTTTCCGAAACGGAGATTTACGATGACGGAAGATCAGAATGAGCCGAGCTATGCACTTGACTTCTACTATCCCACCGAGCGGTTCCTGGCCGTGCGGGAGCATGTCAGCGTGATGGACACCAGTAAGACTGTCCCTGGCGGCGATGGCGAGTTGGTCGCCTTGTTCGGGCCGTCCGAGTGTGGCGGCGCGAGTGCTGAGGAGAAAGCCGAATCGCTGCGTCAAGCGAACCTGTTCCTCGCCGCGCCGGACTTGCTGGTTGCGCTTCAAGCGCAAGACGACCTCGCACGCCTGTGCTGGATGCGGGACAACTCCTTCCCAGATCAAGGCAACATCTACGACGACGATTGGCGCGAACTCGCGGGCCGCTACGAAGACGTGTTTGTCGAAAACGACGGCTGGGGCTGGATCATCGCCAAGATGGAAACGCACGTCCGCAACCTGCGCGAGACGGCTCTGCTAAAAGCGAAGGAGACAAACGATTATGATACGTAGTAATCGAGCAGGCGATGGGACAGATGAACCAGCTTGTGGATGCCGAAGCGGATGCGGCCATTGGGGACATTGTCCGCGCATCCTCTCTGTGACCTATTCTTTGATGTGACCTAGCCGAGAGGAAACTTCCTGATGGACCAAGACAAAATCTACTGGGCGCTGCGCCAGATCGAGAACCGAGAGCAGCACCTGGCCGCTGTTCTGCGCGGGACCGACCACCTAATCCTGCACGAGACGCAATGGGCCGCACTGGACACGGCGCACACGCTGGGGCAGGGAGAATGGCTGGAAGCCGTGGAAGTCGTTCCGAGCCGGATGGGCGTCTTCACACACTTTATCTTGGATGCCCAGGCATTCGCTTTGGACAAAGCCAAGGACGGCCCGGACCGAAGCGGATGGAGCCAGCGCCGGCTGCAAAGCACCGAGGCGTATCTGCGCCACGCGGTCAATCAGGGGCGGAGGGACGTGTACGACGCGGAAGAACACCGCTTGCTCTGGCTGGACGTGAAGGCGGAAATCGACCGGCGAAAGGAGACCGGACGATGGCAGCAGACAACTTAGCAATGGCAGCCAGCAAAATCATAGAAGCTAGCAAACTAATGGCAGCGCACACCTCCCCGTTGACAGTCCTTACGGCCGCAACGCAGGCTGCTGCGCGGGATTACGCCGAGCTTTTGACGCTCTGCCCCAAAGACAAAGCCGCCCTCAAGAAAGCCCATGCGCGGTATAAAGCGGCCCAAGCAGCGGAAATGTAGGCTGTGGACGGGCGACAGTCGCCGCGAAAGGCAGTGTCATGAACAACGCCCCATCTACCAAGAACAAGGCTCCATCTACCAAGAACAAGGCTCCATTTGTCAAGCCGCCCCCAAACCGAATCTCGCTATCGGGCCTGCGTCATTCCGAACTAAAAGAAGGCTGTGATGCGGCGTTTGAGCTTGGCTGGCAAGCGGGATGCGTCGTCCATGACCTGCAAAAAGTAAAGTTGTACACGATTAGTGAAGCGGACACTCTTGCGAGACTAGACACAGCAGCCGGCTTGCATCTCAAAGCGGCGCAAGCGCTGCAAGCAACCCTGGATCGTATTCGGGCCGGCATTGTTGTGGAAGACGAGTTTCAGTCAATCACAGGCGGCAAACACTGGGAGGATTGGGTCCGGCAGGTAGAGGAGGCTGGAGAATGAACCTGCTTCGCTACCGCCCGTATGACGCGGCTCCCCTACCCTACGATGTGCGTCCCGTTCCGTTTCTCACAGCCCGCGCGTTCATCGAAGCAAATCATTACCTCGGCGGGATGGGAAACTCGGCGACCGGCGCGTATGGCCTCTTTGACGGCATTTACCTCATCGGCTGCCTAGTGTTTATGACACCATGCTCGGAGAACGTCCGGGCCGGCGTCTTCGGCCCGGAACATTGCCGCCATGTCACCGAGCTGCACCGGCTGGTCATCCTGGACGTGACCCCGCCGAACGCCGAGTCTTACTTTATCGCCCGCGCCCTCAATGCCCTGAAAGCCGACAAGCCCCATTTGTGGGGCGTCGTTTCGTTTGCAGACAGCGGCGCGGGCCACGTCGGAACGATCTACCAAGCGACGAACGGCCTGTACTACGGCCCAAGCCGACCCCGTGCCTTGTTCCGGGACCAAACCGGACGGGTGCGCTCCCCGCGCCAGTGCAAAGTTACTTTGTCCAAAGTCGACGCACTGGCAAGAGGCTGGGCGATTCAGGCGGCCAGCGTGAAGCATCGGTACTGCTTCACGCTGCCGGATGACCGCCGGCACGGGCGGGAACTGAAAAGCCTGCTGAAACTTGTGCCGCAAGAGTATCCGAAAGCCCCATCCACCATGAATGGCCAGCTTTCGCTTTTCGAGTACGGGAGACCTGCATGACCGCTTTCGCAAGCCACACAAAAACGCAAACCGTCAGCACTGAGGGATTCCCTGGTGCGGCGTACTACGACCGGAAATGGCTGGACCGCGCCGGGCGTCTGCGCCTCATGCCGGCATCCGCTTTTCTGTCCGTGCCGCCCGCGCACCGCATGATCTGGTGTAACTTGCGGGCGCGGTATGGACTGCCGACGACCGAACTGGTGGATTACCTGAAGCCGTTGCTGGCCGGACGCCGCGCCCTGGAAATCGGAGCCGGGAACGGCGACCTCGGCTACCATCTCGGCATCCCCGAGACGGACTCGTTCTGTCAGCAGACGCCCGCGCTCAAAGCGTGGTATGCCGCTCAAAAGCAAGCGCCGACGGCTCCCCCTCCGCGTGTGCAGCGCCTGGATGCGGCGGAAGCCATCCAGGCGCTTTGCCCGGAAGTCGTGGTCGGCTCATGGATCACGGAGGGGTTTGTGGAGG
>CAXTRL010000117.1:0-9871 GCA_964246575.1 uncultured Armatimonadales bacterium | reverse complement strand
GGGCGTCATCGTCTTGGTCCGGCTGCCCGGTTTTCTTGATGCCTTGATTTAAGAAAACCAGCGCGGCAATTAAAATTGCCAGCCCGGCGACTACAAACAAACGGTTCTTTTTTGCTGTCCTTTGATCCCTAAAAACGCCGCCATGCGTCCGGTCGCCCCGTCGCGTCGGTACGAAAAGAAGTCACGCTTGTTGCGGAACGTGTCTTCGTCGCAGACCGCGATAGACCCTGCCGGTAAACCTGCATACAGTAGCTGCCCGAAGATGACCGCCCGCAGGTTCAGGTTGTACGTTCCGCTGATCTCGCTGCGAGGCGTCACCACGCTCGCCGCCCGTGCGCCGGGCAGGGACCGGAATTGGTCAGCGACTTCCGCTCCGACCTCATAGCTGCCGCCGCCGATGGACGGCCCCACGGCGGCAAAGCAGGCCGACGGTACGCAGCCGAACTCCTGCACCATCGTTTGCAGCGTCTTGCCGGCAATGTTGACGGCAGTTCCGCGCCACCCCGCATGAGCCAGCCCAATCACTTTGCGAACTGGGTCTACCAAATACACCGGCACGCAGTCGGCGAAGAATAGCATGAGCAGCAGGTCCGGCGTGTCCGTGACCAGCGCGTCCGCCCCGGCGACAGGCGACGAACCCGTTCCTACCGAAACAACCGCGACTTTGCTGCCATGCACCTGCTCGGCCAGCGCCACTCGGTTTTCCGGTACGCCCAGCTCATGCCAGACTCGCCGCCGGTTCGCCTGCACCTGATCCAGATGGTCCCCGACATGCGCTCCGAGGTTAAGCGAGTCATACGGCGTGATGCTGACCCCGCCGCGCCGGGTCGTGAACCCCTGCGTGATGCGCGGCAGCCAGGCCATTGTTTTAGCCTGATACAACGGCAGATCGCCGATTGGTTGTTTGCGCCATCCCGTCAATTTATTTTCTGTTCTCCATTTATTTTCTGGTCTCCAACAGCGCCGCCGCCTGCGGCTGGAATTCTTCGTAGCTCGTGTACAATTCCGCCTGCCATCCCCGCTGCTTTGCCGTGTCTATGTGCTTGGGCGAATCGTCCCAAAAGGCAATCTGTTCGCCGCTCAAACCCAGCGCCGTTTCGATAGCTTCGTAAAATCCCGCTTCCGGCTTCTTGATGCCCAGCACGCCGGAAAAGAACAAGTGGTCAAAATGCGCTGAGAAACCCATGGCTTCCCGCATATATTCCGCCCGGTGCGGCTCTTGATTAGACGCCAGGCAGCAGACAAACCCGGCGCTCCGCAGCGCCTTCACCCTTTCCAGCACCCGCACGTCTACTGCGTCTTCCACCGAAAACCAAAGCTGCATGAACTCTTCCGCTGAACCCTGCCAGCCCCATTCTTCGAGGTACGGCGGCAGCACCGCTTTGAGATCGGCTTTGCCAGTGATGCAGTCGTGAAACTTACCCTGCCAGAACGCCTGCGTCGCGTCCCGCGTGATTTGATGCTCCCGCGTCAAATGCTCCGCAAAGCGGTCAGGAAACACCAGCACCCCATCGGCATCAAAAATAACGGCCTGTATGCTCATTCGGACGTTTCTATCTCCCGTGCTTCTTTTCGCGTCATCGGCTTCTGCGCGGCATGACGAACATGAATAATCGTGACCGTTGGCGCGTCGTCAGGGTTTTCACGCAGAACAAACAGCACCCGGTACGCCGGGCCGCTCGGCGTCCGGCGGTACAGCATTCGCCGCACGCTTTCCCGAAACAGTTTGTCTTCCTCGGCCAGCGGCCACATGGCCGGAAACTGTGCCAGCTTGGCGATTTCCGCATCGAGGCCCTGTCTCCAAGCGTCAGCAATTTCCACGTTTGCGGTTTCTGCGAAATGGATCCACGCGGCTAACTTGTCGCTATTTGCCCGGCGCGTCATCCGTATGACCCAAGCCGCCGGTTCTTCGCGCTTGTCCCTCATAATGCATTGTTCGCTGACTGCAACTGCTGATGCTTCTTTGCTTGCGCCTCTTTCCAATCCTCGATGTGTTTGTCCAGCAAAGCAGAAGCCTCTTCGAGCGAGTAAGTGCGCCCAGCTTCTAAATCCGCGAGGCCCTCACGGATACACGCAACCGAGTCGTCAAAATCCGCCTGATCTTCAAACTCCGTCAGATCAATCACCTGGTCGTTTTCGGTGAACGCCAATATATATTCAGTGATGTTTTGACCGCGCACAGTCGCATTTCTGCGTATCCGCGCTTCGGCTTCGGGGCTGAGGTCTAAAATGAGTGCCATTCGTTCTCCTTGTGCCTACTTCTAATCGGCCATCTCATACAAGTCCATGCCGCCGGAAAGGAGAGCGTTTTTGGACTCGGCTTCGCAGAGCGTTTCAAGCTTCGCCAAATACTCGCGGACAGTCATGACGACGGTGGCGTGGGACCAGGTTAAAGGCGAGACGGAGATGGGGTCGCCGTTGTAGGGGTGGATTTGCTCGGCGAGAACGCCTGACTCCAAAGTGTGCTTGCGGACCCATTCCAAGATGTCAAGCGCCTGAGTCAGATCGGGAAGCGTCTTGGCTTTGGCGATGTACCACTCGGCAAGCCAGAGGGTGCAGATAATCCACGGGTTGCCGGGCACCGCGCCGATGTCCTGGCTGATTTGGTGGTAGTAGTCGTTTTCGTAGCGGGCGACGCCGCCGATGTCGGTCTTGCACCACAAACGCCCTTCAATCTGCTCCATCGTTGCGACGACTTTGGGGTGATCGGCTTCCAGCATCCCGAACTGGAACACGCCGTAGAGGCTGGCGTCAATGTTGAGATCGGCTTCAATTTTGCCGTCCGGGCCGACAGTGATGCGGCGGACAAAGCGGCCCCGCTCCTCGTCCCACAGATGCTCCAGCGCGGCGGCCTTGATTTCTTCCTGGGCGGTGCGGAAGGCGGCGGCGTGTTCTTCGTCGCCGAATGTTTCGGCAAACAGCGCGGCGGCGTTGAGACCGGCCCAAACGGCGGCGACGGTGAACGTGTGGATGCCGTGGCGCTCTTCCCATAAGTCGTAAGACGCGCCCGGCAGGCCGGTGTGCGGCTCGCGGTACTCGGTCATAAACTCGCCGGCCCGGCGGATCAGCGGGGCATACAGACCGCGAATGAACTCCACGTCCCGGTAGCGCTCGTAATGCTCCCACAAGGACCAAAAAACTAAAGACGTTTCATCTTCATGAATGGGAAGCTGAGAATGCCCCGCGCCGTCGGTCCACGGATGCCAGGACGACCCCAGCGAGCGGTCCGGGTTGTACTTGTGGAGCAGGTAGCCTTCGGGCAGCAGAACATCTTTGCAGAACAAGTAAAAGTTGCGGGCGACTTCCGGCTGGCCGGCTAAATCCAGCGCATAGGCGACTAAAGCTCCGTCACGCGGCCACATATAGGAGTAGGTATCGTTGTTGAACGTCAAGTAATCGCTGTCGTTTGCGGCGATGATTGCGCCCCGGTTGTCAATTTGCGTCCGCAAAATGAGAAGCGACTGCTTATACATGGTCACCAGCGGGTCCGGCAGGTCGCCGTAGGGGATGTCGTCTTTGTTGACCCAGCGGTTCCAGTAAATTCTAGCCCGATGCTGGAAGAACTCCGCGCCGCGCTGCTTGACGAGGTTGTGGATCAGCTTCACGGCGGCGTAATCTTCGCCCGCCGCCAGCCAGTAGTAGACAGTCGCTGTTCGGTCCAGGGTCACATGGGCGGCGATGGTGCTGTCCACCGCTCCCTGGGCGATGGAGTTCATGCCGAGAGCGCCGTCTTCGGCATCGCGCCAGGTGCCTTCCGCGCCGTGGGCATGGGAAACGCCGATAGCGTAGTGGTGGACGCCGAAGTCTTTTTGATCGCCGCTTTCCACGCTGACGCTCGCCAGCATCCACGTCTTGCCTTTGTAGTGGATCACGGACTTCAGGTTAGGCGCGTAGTACGCCGTGTTGCCTTCCGACGACTCATTTAAGTTGAAGTCATGGTGCCAGAACAAGCGCACGTCGCGGACCATCGGCAGCAGGTTTTCGATTTCCACTTTGCGGACATACAAATCGCGGTCAAAGTCCACGCAGTCCCGGCAAATCAGGCGCAGGCCGAGGCCCCAGTGCACGGCAGTCACTTCCGTGACCAGGGTTTCGCTCTCGTAGCGCAGGGTCTTCTGCCAGGCCGGCTCGGAAATCCAGGACATCTGGCCGTCCACCCAGACCCCAAACCGGCACGCCTGGCCGCGCGTGTGGTTGGCCTGGCCGACAAAAGGAAAATAAACGTCCCGCAGGGTGTAGCGGGAGTCGAACGTCAAAAGCAAGTTACCGTTACCGATGGGAATGTCTCGTGGCATGGCACTATTATACCCCGCCGTGGAGTTTTGTTGCTTGCTTGACAGTGGCGCTTGCTTGACGCTGAGGCCGGTTCGGGTTATAATGGGGCATGGCACGAACAGTGGAAGCCGCGACGCGCGGCAAAGCGAAGAAGCGGGAACATCCGCTGGGGGTAGCCGTCGCTTTGGGGCTGGTTGCGACACTAGCCGTTGCGATCTTAATTGTTGTCGTGCAGCTTCTTGAGCCGCACTCGGCCCTGCACAATTTCTACCTGCTGGTGCATTACAATTCCAGTGCGACGCTGCCGCTGGACCCGCTGTACCAGAAGTGGTATGAAGAAATTGCGGAAGAAGACGTGCTGTTTGGCAGCACGTTCTCGCTGCTGTGCGGCGGGTTCGTGATTGGCTGGCTTGCGCCAAGCTACGAGACCCGCCGCCGGGTTCTGCTGGCCGGGACAGGGCTTGGCTTTGGCCTTCCCCTGGTGTGCCTGGCGTTCCAATGGATTGGCGGGGTATTAGAGCAAAACACGCTGAATGTTCACGAAGGCGGCCAGCAGGTGGGGATTACCGCGCCGCTGTCGCTGATCTTGACCCAGGCCGCTTTAGTGCTGGTCTGGGCGGCGATCTGCGTTTTCGGCGCTTGGGCCGGCTTGCGACTGCGCCGCCGCCGCGCTGTCCTGGGCGCTTGAAGCCGTCTCCATTCCCACTAGGCGCACGGCGCTCGCTTCCACCACCACGCCGCCGGGCGTGTGGTGCAGCGTTCCCGAAACCCGGACATGGTCGCCTTGAATGGCCGGCGGCACAAGATGGGGTGCGTCTATTTCAATCGGCGTTTGGCCTAAAGCGTCCGCCGCAAAGAAGTGATCCCCCAAGCGGTCTGAGCCGTTAGACACGACCACTTCTTTGAGAACAATTTGCCGGCCTTCCGGCAGATCGCTCAGCCCGACAACCGAGGGCGTGAGCGTCGCGCCGCCGTCCGGCAGCCAGCGCGTCGCTTGCCCGGCCTGCACGGTGACGTCGGCAGGAGCAGTGTCCGGCAGCGAAACTTGGCACGCGCCGGGCGGAAGCGACGCAAACTCAAAACAGCCGTTGCCGTCGGTGATGGCAGTCCGCACGGAATGTCCATCCCGTGACAGCGTGACTTCCGCGCCGTCCATCGGCGCGAGATTGTCCCCCGCCAGCAGCGTTCCCATCAGCGACCCCGTGGCCGGGTGCGTCTTCCAGAGCATGGCCGGCACCGGCACGGCGTGGGGCCAGACTTGGGGCAGGGCCGCGAACAGGGCCGTGCTGCCTTCAATTTCGTGGCCGTTCAGCCCGACCGACGTGTCATAACAGTAGACGACGGCCCCGGCTGCCGTATGGCCCTTCGCCGTCGGCTTGCGGCTGTCTTTAATGGCGGCCAGCGTTTCCGGCACGGGGTTTAAGTATGCCCCAATGCCCATCGCGCATTCGCGTCCAAACGTCCGGTCTTTGGCAAACGTATTCCAGCCGTCCCACCGCGCCGCCGATTTTTGGAGGCCGAAGTAGGCCATCGGGCAGTTGAGGTCTAAAATCCCTTCCCGCATCCAGTCCCGCCAGGGCGCAAACACTTCCGTGTACGACGCGCTTTTTGTCTCATACGCCGCGTCGCTTTTCGGCGCATCCCCCCAGCAGATTGTCGCCGCGCTGACAATCAAATGCGGCTTCAATGCCGTCGCCCCGACATACACCCGGCGCACTAAATCCGTCACCTGCTCCCGCCGCCACGCCTGCCAGCGCAAATCGTTCCATTTCGGAGCGCCGGCAGTTTTGTAGCGCCGGTTGTACCGGACCACCGACACTGCATTGTAGCCCCAGTGCCCAGCGGTCTTGCCGTCGCCGCCGTAGCGGATAAAGTCCAGATGGATGCCGTCCACATCGTAATGCCGCACCACGTCCATGTACACCCGGAACGTCCAATCGGCGGCTTGCGGGTTGCCGGGGTCAATCTTCGTCGCCTCACCGTCAAAGTCTGCCCCCGTATCCGACAGCGACAGCCACTCTGGGTGCAGCTTTGTCAGCGCCCCCGCCGAAGCGTTCCCCCCCACCGCGCAGGCATTGATCCAGGCATGGACTTGTATTCTCGGCTTCCCCGCCTCGTGGGCATGAGCGCACAAATACGCCAGCGCGTCAAACTGCTGCGGGTCATCTAAAGCCCACCCTTCATAATGCGACTGGTAGTACGCATCCGCCCGCTTCCGCATCTGCACAAACACCGCGTTCGCGTGCATCGCCCGCAGCCTATGGAGCAGCAAATCACACTGCCCCGGCGTCTTAAACCCGTCATTAAACCCATCCACCCAAAACGCCCTCAGCTCCGGCTTCCCCGCCGGGACAGGGGAGGCCGCGAAGCTCGGCAGCAGCGTACCCAAGAGCAGCGCCAAAGTCAGCAAAACAACGTGAAGACTTCTCATACTGAGATTATAGCCGACAAAGCGCACCGAGGCAAGCAAGAGAGTGTATAATAGAGGCAGCTCTCGAAAGGAACTAGCCAGCCATGCCCTCTTTCGCCCTGCCGCCGGATTTAGAAGAATACGTTGCCGCCAAAATGCAAAGCGGCGAATACTTCTGCGCCTCCGAAGTCATTGTCCACGGCCTGTACCTCCTGCAAGACCAAGACACCCTGCGCCAAATCAAGCTGGAACGCCTGCGAAAAGAAGTCGCTATCGGCATAGAAGCAGCAGATCGCGGCGAACTTGCGCCGCTAGGCGTTGAAGAAATTATAGTGCGGGGAAATCAGGCCAACCTTGCACAATGACAGAAAGAATCAGACTTCTTAAACTGGCAAAATCATTTCGCCGACATTAACAGTCTGCTTACCATTCGAGGTAAAGACGTGAGTCGGATCGTATCCCTGAGCTGTCAAATTGACACCAGCCACGCTGACGCCTGATCGCTCCGAGAGGGCAAGAACGGGCCAGCCGTTCCGCGTCACATACTCAAAGATGCGTTTATCATCTTCTGGTTGATAGTGGCACCAAACGCAGAAATCGCTGACCATGTTTAATCCGCGTGAGTCGTCCAGACCAACGCGGTTTTCATCTAAGTGAGCGCAGGTTAAAATGTCCTGCCCCAAAAGAATTGCTCCTGCGCTGCCTCCATAGATAACCCCGCCCTGCGCGATAAATCGCATCAGAGCTGCATCAAAGCCCGACCTGCGTACCCGGTCAAGCAAAAAGAATGTATTGCCACCGCCGATGAAGATCGAGTTAAAGTCAGTGAGCGACAAATGATTCTCGGAATTGAGATCAGTCCACATGGTGATGTCAGTTATTCCAACACTCCCTAGGGTGGCTTCGCCCCACGCAAGACAGCCATCGAGCGGACGCCCTATACCTGCCTGGGCAATGGGAAGGAACAAAACTTTGCCTTCGCTTCCCGTCCAATCTGCGAACAGTTCCAGAAGTGGGTGTTCGTCTTGGGCGCTTCCCCCACCTGCAACAAGGATTCGTGGAGCGAGTGTGGATATTGAAGCCGAACTGGAGAAAGTTGCTTGTACCATGCCTTCATCATACCATACGTGAAATAGAAACCCGACGCGAGAAGATGTAGCAATCAGTATTAACTCTGAAACCAGTTTCAAGGGTATATTGATTTGCTAGAGGCGTTTGCAGACCTTCGTGCGGCTTGTGATGAAACATTCAAAGATGCGCGGCTGGCGCGGAACTTGTTTGAGAAGGCGATCAACGCCCACGCGAACCGGATGGTGTCGGCGGGAATAGTGGATGAGGCGAGCTTGGTCACGCTGTACCCGGAGGATGTTCCCAATGGCTAATGCGGCTAACGAAGATGAGTGGCGCGAGGCACAAAAAAACTTGGATCGCCTCATACAAGAAGGGCTTGACAGCGGCCTTTCTACGCCGATGACCGCGCTGGATTGGGAAGAAGTGCGCCTAAGCAGCGGTCTGGTTGCGCTGGTGACTTCGAACGATGTTGACAATCCAAACAAGGCTGAACAGCAGAACCGAGGCGATCAGGCTGTTGATAAAGGCAATAACGAGAAGCTCTGCACACTGCCAAACTAAGCCAAGAAGCATACTAAAGTGACCGGAGCGTGAGACCCAGTCGGACAGCGGCCAAAACACGGGCTGGCAGAACGGGACGAAAAGGTAGACGCTGGCATAGGTCGCATCGAGCAGCGCGGGTGTGCGATGGCTGCTTATAGCAGTCATCAGCGCGGTCCAGCCAAGCCCGGTCGCAACCGTCAAGCCAAAATGCCACAGCAGGATTAAGCCGAAAAGTCGTCGCCGTCGTTTCATGGAAGTCCCTCTTTCGTTTTCTGCCCTATAAACGCAGGCTTCCAGAAAACGATGCGGGTTCGGCTAAATTAAATCGCCCAGCAGGTCTATCGCGTCTTGGACGCCGCCGGCGAAAACGCCTAAGACTGTGTCGATTTGGGCGCGGGTAATGATCAGGGGCGGCTCGAAGCGGATGACTTTTGGGTTGTTCAGGGTATAGGCAGCAATGACGCCTCTATGTACCATCGTGCCGATGACCAGCTTGCCGATGTCGCTGTCGGTAAACTCGACGCCCAGCATCAGCCCCAGCCCCCGCGCTTCTTTAAGGATGTTCGGATGCTCGGCGGCGATTTGTTTGAGGCCATGCAGGAAGTACGCGCCGTTTTCGGCGGCTTTTGCGGGCAAGGCTTCTTCCCAGGTGACTTGGAGGGCGGCCAGTGCGGCGGCGCAGGCCATCTCGCCGCCGCCAAACGTGGTGGTGTGGATAAACGGGTTTTCGCGGAACACTTTGCCCCAGATGGACTCAGTCGCCAGCGTCGCGCCGATGGGCATAACGCCGCCGCCGAGGGCTTTGGCGAGAATGAGGATGTCGGGCTGGACGTTCCAGTGGTTAATGGCGAACATCTTGCCGGTGCGTCCGAGGCCGGTCTGCACTTCGTCTATGATTAAGAGAACGCCATGCTTGTCGCAGATTTCCCGGACGCGCGGGAAGTAGTCGCCCGCCGGGACTTGAATGCCGCCTTCGCCTTGAATGGGTTCCAAAATCACGGCGGCAGTCTTGTCCGTGATGAGCGCTTCAATGGCGTCGGCATCATTAAACGGCGCAAAGCTGCCGCCGGGCAGCATCGGCTCAAAGGGCTTGCGGTAGACTTCGCGGCCCGTCACCGACAGCGCTCCCATTGTCTTGCCGTGGTACGCGCCGTGCGTAGACACAAAATCCGTCTTGCCGGACGCCATGCGAGCGACCTTCAAGGCGGCTTCGGCGGCTTCCGCGCCTGAGTTTGAAATAAAAGAATACTGCAAGTCGCCCGGCGTGATCTCGGCCAGCTTCGCGGACAGATCGGCCAGCGGCTTGTTCAGAAACGTCTTGGACGCCATCGGAATGCGGTCAAGCTGGTCTTTGACGGCTTGTACGACTTTCGGGTGCCGGTGGCCGACCGAGAAAACGCCGTAGCCGCCGAGGCAGTCAATGTACGAATTGCCGTCCAAGTCCGTCAGAGTCACGCCCTCGGCAAACGCTTCAATATGGTCAAAGCCGCCGACTTTGAGCAGCGCCACTTGGGTCGGATTGACAAACTTCTGGTACTTGTCAATCACGTCCAGCGTGACCGCTTCGGCATC
>CAXTRL010000116.1:0-9989 GCA_964246575.1 uncultured Armatimonadales bacterium | reverse complement strand
GTCCGGGCCATGAGATCGGTTCCGGGAACATCGGCAGGCGCGGCATGGGTCTGGGCGGGTCCGCCGCCGGACTGCATCAGCGCGTCAAGGTCTACGTCCGAGTCCCAGCGGCGGTGGTGGTTGAGATCGTTAATGAAGAGATTGGTGAGAATACGGAGCAGCCAGGGCCAGGCATTGGACCCCTGCTGAAAGCGCCCGTCCAAGTAAGCCTGGTAGGCGCGGACCAGCGTGTCCTGGGCCAAGTCCTGGGCGAGGTCCCGCCTGCCCCGGCAAAGACGCTGAGAGGCCCGCAGCAGCGCCGCTTCATGCTGCCGCGCGAGCGCGGCAAACTCGCGGCGTTTCGCGTCCCTATCCGTCTTCCCGGCTCCTGCGTGTATCATATCTCTGCATACAACGCAGAAAGCGGAAAAGTTCACTGAGATGAAGCTTGTTTGCAGAAGGTGTACCGGGGTTGTGGAAAACCCCGGCAAAGAAGCGTCCTTCGGACGAAGATGAAGACAGGAGACTTGGACCTCTCCTTGTCCGAAGGACATCTCCTGCCGGGGTTTTTTACAACCCCGGTAGGTTAAGAGCGAACGTCCATGAACATGGGGGTATCCGGCAGGAAGCCGATGGGCTTCGGGGCGGCGGACGGGGCCTGGCGGTACGCGCCGCGCGCCTGCTCCTGGCGGTTGACCCGGTTGATCTCGCGCATGACGAAGCCGACTTTCTGGTACAGCAGGCGCTGGGCGGCTTTGTCGGCGTCCTGAATGCGGGCCACCAGAGTTTCCAAGCTGGGATCGGCGGCGAGGATCGCCGGGCCGTTTTGGAGTCTCTTCGTCAGGGTGCGCTTTTCAGCCATAATCGCGTCAAAGGCCGGCAGATCGTCGGCTTCCAGAACAGTGACCTGATTCAAGGCCAGCTCCAGCAGGCGCTTTAGTGCTGTGCGTTCCGTGCTGCGCGCGGCAAGTGACATGGCGGTAAAGTCTTTCTTTAAGGCGAGTTTCGTTAAGGACGTGCTTGATGTCCCCACCGTGAACGGCAGGTCTGAAGGCGAAGCGCCAACCGCACGGTGTGCGGAAGATGTTAGCACGGCTGGCTCTTGTTCTTCCGGTCGCAGACCGGTTGGCCGAAGGCCTGCAGACCTGCCGTTTACGGCGGGGCCGCTGTCCTTCTACGCGGCCACGAGTTCCCGGCTGCCGGAGATGGCGGAGCGGCACTGGCGGTCCACTTCGGCCCAGGTTTCGCGCAGTTCGCGCAGAATTCGAATAGCGTCTTCTATTGGCTCCGGCTGGTTCTTGATGTTGGCCTCGGTCAGTGTCCGCAGCAGGCCCGTGTAAATCCCAAGAAGGGATGCGGCAAAGGCGCGTCCGGTTTCGGGGTTCAGCGTATCATGCAGGTGCGCGACAATCGCCTGGGCTTTGCCGATGAGCTGCGACTGCTCCCCGTACTGCTTCGCCGCCATTGCGGCCAGCGCCTGGGTCAAAAACCGGATCGCGCCGTCATAAAGCATCACGACCATCCGGGCAGGAGTCGCGGTTTCAATGGAATTCTGGCGGTACTGAGCATAAGGGTTTGGGAGACTCATAAAGTTCTTTCAGAGAGGATATTGAGAGTTAAGCGGCCTTTGCCGGAGATGATGACGAAGACGTTGAAGACGTGCTGCCGAAGGCCGCGGTAAACGCGCTGCCCTGGGCTTGCAGGGCGCTGACCCGCGTTTCCAGGTCGCTGAAGATCTGCGTCAAGTAAGCTTTGTAAGTGTCCACCGTTGTCTGGATCTGGGTGATCTGGGACTGGGCGGAAGAAACTTGCGCGTTTAAGCCATTTTCCGCCCCGATGACGGAGCCGCTGGTCGGGTCCAAAATTTGGGTCAATGCCGCGCTGAGGCCATCGGCGACGCCGTGGGTCAAGGTGACATGGCCCGAAACGCCGCCGGCGGGCGCGGCGGTGGTTGCCGTAACCAAAAGCTGAATGCCGGAAGCGTGGGCGTCACCGGCGTTTCCGGTCAGGGTGCGTCCGGTTCCGGTGGCGGCCTCGCCGTTAATTGTTCCGGCGACATCTTTGCCGTAGTTGACGGAAAGGGACGAACCAATGCCGGAATTCGTTGCGCTTGCAGCCGTGTCGGAAGACACGGAAAATGCGGTGTTTGCGCCGTAAGCCTGCGACGAGATGACTAAGTGATTGCCGGCGTCTACCGACGCATAAATCTGAGTGTTTAGGCTGCTGGTGGCATTGATGAGCGCCGCCGTCTGCTGAAGCGTGCTGCCGGCGGGAACGGTCAATTTGGCGGCGGACGGGAACAGCGTGCCGCCGAAGGTCAGTGTTTCCGGCGCAGTGCTGACGGCCCCTGCCGTCGCTGCTGTTCCGGCGGCTCCGCTGGCCTGGGTGGCAGGCTGGGTAACGGCGACGGCGTAGCCGGCCCCGGAAGATGCCGCGCTTTTGACGCTGCCTTTGACAAACTGAATGGAAGCGCTGTCGGAAGTGCCGGACAGGCCGAACAAGTTGGTGACAACGCTGGGGTCTGACTGCAGCGCGGTCGTCAGCGCGTTTGAGTCGACAGTCAAGTCATTGGAGCCGTTTAGTGTGACGCCGATGGACTGCAATGTGTTGGTGCCGGAAACCGCCGTGAGCGCTTCGGAAAGCGTCTGCTGGATCTGGGTCAGCGTGGAGTTGCCGAACAAGGCCGGGTTGCTGCCGGCGGCGCCGCCGGTTGTGGTCGTCGGCGGAGTGAACTTGTTTTCACCCGTGACAAAGTCCTGCACGGCGTTGTAGGCGGAGGCAAATGATGAAACGGCCTGGACCACGGCGGCGGTGTTCTGGGTCACGCTCAGCGTGGTCGTCGCCGGTGCGGCTGCCGTGCTTCCCGACGCAGGCGTGCCTGCCGAAAGCAGGCTGATGGACGCGCTCGGAACCACGTCGTTGACGGTGTTGGTAGAACGGGTCAAGTTCAGACCGTCCAAATTGAACTTCGCATCTTGGGCCTGGGTGACCGTGTCTGTGTAAGAGTTTTGCAGAACGCCGGCGGTTGCAAGAATGCCGCTTGTGTCTGCGAATGCCGGCGCGGCGCTGCCGCTGCCGACGATCCGAAGCTGCTGCACGCGGTTCAAGTTGCCGTTGGAATCGGGAATGGTGACCACTTCCGCCGAAACGCCGCTGACTCCCGCTTTGTTGATGGCGTTCGCGATGGTTGTCAAGGAGTCGGTGTTCAAATCAACGGCGATATCGGCCCCATTGCCGCTGCCCGTGCCGCCGTTGGATAGGTGAAATGTGCCGGAAGGCGCTTGGCCGGCGGCGATGCCGAGCAGGGTCCCAACCGGCTGGGTGGCGGAAGAAAGCGAAAGCGACGCCGCGCCGGTGTACGCGGTCCCGCCCTGGGTGTAGCTGACGCTCTGGCGCACGGCTGCCGCGCCGGTCCCGATTACGCCGAGGCTGCTTAAGACCGTGCCGCCGGTATCGGCGGCGGCGATGGAGTTGACCGTGCCGGTTTGCGTGCTGCTCAGGGTCAGCCGGTAATCGTTGGTGCCGACTGCAACCACGTTCGCGTTCACGCCCGCCCCGGCGGCGTTGATTTTACTGGCGACATCCTGAAGCGCATCATTGGAATTGATTTGGACCGTCTTGCCGTTGAGCGTGAAGCTGCCGTTTTGGCCAAGCGCGGTGGTGCCGCTGTTTTGAGACGCCGACACGACCTCCTGGGCCTGAGCAAGCTGGCTGATGGAAAGCGAATGGCTGCCGAGTGTCGCGCCGACCTGGCTGGTGATGGTCGCGGCGGCGGGGTTGGACGAGTTTGCGACCGGGACATTGGTCGTCGCCAGGCTGCTGAGGCCGGAAACGGCGGTTTGCAACGCGGCCAGATTTGTATTGAGGGTCTGCCAGTCCGCGATCTGCGAGTTATAGCCCGTGATCTGCGTGTTCAGAGTCGTAATCGGGATCTGGGCCGTGGTGGTAAGCTGGCTGATGATGCTTGTGGTGTCCAGGCCGGAAGCAAGGCCCGAAAAGCTGATTGTTGGCGCTGCGGTGGACATGGGTTTGTGTCTCCAGTGATACTTCTACTGTTGATACTTTTACTGTCGGCAGGCCGCCTGAAATTCTTTAGCGGAAACTCCACACGAAGCACAGCACGAATAACAGATTTCTTTGTTTGATGATGTCACTCAGTTGTCCCAGGATTGAAATCCTGGGCTGGAGGGCGCTTCGCGCCGATTGGAACAAACCGGAACGGTATACGAAGTAATGCCGCAGGCATACTGTCCTGCGGACAGAAGAACGAACGTGCATGATGGCTTCTCTTTTGTCCGCAGGACAACCAGCCGAAGGCTCTTCAGCCCAGGATTTCAATCTTGGGGCAACTGCATTACATCAGTTATTCATGCCTTTTTCAGATTTTTGGCGCATACTGACATCAGCGTAAAGCATTCTTTGGAAAAGCTCTTTGGGAGGAGTTCTGCTGATGACTCGAACTGGTTCTGTGATTTTGCTGGCTTCGGCAGTTTTGCTGGGCGCTCCGGCCCTGCCGTCACGGGCGGACATCACGATCACCGCGCAGGAAACGGCGGGTATCGGACAAGCCGTGCCGGTTTCTCAAGCCGTCAAGCTGTTTTACAAAGGCGCGAATGCGCGGGTGGAAGTGTCCGGCGAGCCGGTCCTGGTCCAAGACGGCAAAGCCGGCATCATTTATGGCCTGAACCTAGCCCCCAAGACCTACTACATGACGGTCCCGACAGAAGTTGAGCCTGGCACCGGCGATCCGGCCAAAGAAGATGTCAAGCTGGACCTCAAACAGACAGATAAGACGATGACTTTTGCGGGAACAACCGCGCATCAATACATTGTTTCCGGCACCGTCTCGCATCCGCGCCCGCAAGGCGGCGGCTTCCGGCGCGGCGGCGGACGGCGTCGCGGCGGACAAGGAGGAGGCGGCTTCCCGCTTTTGCCGGCGGCGACGACCGTAGACCAAAACGGCGGCTATGGGGATGGTGGGCCGGGAGAAGGCGGCGGGCGGCGGGGCGCTCAGATTGCTCCGGCGCAGTGGAGCATCACCGGCGAAATCTGGCTGTCGGACGCCTACAAGTTCCCGTCGAAAGAAAACACGCTGTTTGCCGCCCAGCTTGCCGCTGCGTCCTCGGGGCCGTTCCAGCAGCCGCTGGCCGACGCGCTGGACAAGCACAAAGGACTGCCGCTGCTGGCGCGGATCACGGTAGACTACACGCCCGCCTCGTCGGCCGGGCGGCCCATCAACCAGTACGGCGGGGTGGTGGAAGGCGCAGCCGCAAGCACGGCTTCCGTCACGACATTTACGACGTTCACGGTTCATTCGGTCACGGGTGCCCCGCTGAGCGACGCCCTGTTTCAAGCGCCTTTGAGCTACACTCTGGTCGCCGCGCCGCTCAATCCTTACGTTCCCGGCACGCCTACCACGGCTCCGTAGAAGGCTGCCGGGGTTGTATAAAACTCCGGCAAAGAAGCGTCCTTCGGACGAAGAACATACCCACTGCCGCTTATCTTAATCTTTGTCCGAAGGACATTTCCTGTCGGGGTTTTCTCTACAATTCATAGACTGGCCCCGGCTTCTCGGCAGCCTCAAGAAATCTTCCAAACTTTCCGATACTTTGCTTAGGGGCAGATGTTCAAGGCAGACACCCCGCAGCGCCAATGACGGCATGTTCTCCGCGATTTCTTGCGCCAAAGGAAACCCTGTCATGCCGTCAAATACAAACTTTTCTGCTGTTCTTCCCGCCGTCACCACTCCCATGCGGCTGAACGATCTTCCAGCCCTGCTTGGGCCTTATGCCGTCACTTCACCGATCTATGTGTATCTGATGAGCTGCGGCAACTTGACCGCCAGCCGCTCCCGGCTCCAAGACGAAGAAGACCTGATTCTTGTGCTGCGCCCTCGCAAAGCTGCCTTGCCCATGCCCGCTTATCAGGCAGCTTAATGGGATCAGACAGCTTGGCTGAAAAGGTGCCGCTTCATTTTGGGAGCCTGTGCATCCATTTTGCCGGTACCCACCCAGACTGCTCGGCATAGGGACCGGCTTCGATGTAAATTGCCGCAATATCCGCTCCGCTGACTACCGGATCATAGAAAATGACGCCCGCTTTTGTGCCATTCTTGATTTGGTACACCGTGCCGTTTTTGGTGTTTTCTGCGGCATCGTGTCTTGAAGCCGAAACGGCGCACATAGAGCTGATGCCGCAAACAATCTTGATCTCATCTCCCCCTCGGACCGCGCTGGTGAAGTGCAGGCGAGGCCTCTCCGGGTTTGCTGCGGCGGCTTCTTGCGGCGCATCTCTGGGTGACGCCGGCCTGGTAATCCGGTCAAGCCCTCTGTAAACGAAGATGAGAAGAACAGCCAGCACGACAACAGAGCCATGCATCCACACTCCCAGGCTCTTGACCTGAGCCCTTGTGACGCGAGGCATGAGTTTTGGCAGCTTGATTGTAAGCCAAAAGCCGCATCCGACAATCGTCAGCATCACACCAGTAATCGCTCCTTCAATGATTTGCCGCTGCTCCGTCGAAATGCTTATCATGCTGCTCTTCCTCTCAAAACGCAGAACGATGCGTACCGCCGGTCGGTGCTGCCCTGTGCAGGGAAGCAGCGCAAGCCGTTTCGGCGAAACTAGATTGGACATTTCCTGCTCGGTATCCTCCTGCTGAGTGTCTTTCTGCTGAGTGTCTTTCTGCTGAGACCATGCGGCAGGGAACTTAATTTCCTTCAAATTCGTCAATTCAAAAGACAATTGACACTGCAAGTGAAGACAATTAAGGACTAAAATTATGCTGCCTCAGAAATATGCCGTTTACGGAGCAGCGGCGCTCACGCTGCTGGGCCTGACTGCCCGGACGTTTGCAGACCCGCCTGTTTCCATTGCCCCGCCGGTTCAAACTGGCACTGCGCCGGGCATCGGCGACGCCGCGCCGGACAGCACGTTCCAGTGGACGGAAGTGCCGCAGGGGCAGCGCGTGCCGCTGACGCGGGCTGTGTTCGACCAGAACGGCTACCAGTTGTTTGATACCGCCGGCGAGACGGTGCTGGTCCCGTTCACCAACAACAACCTGTATGTGATGAAGTTTGCGCCGTCCGACGACAACACGCTGTATTTGATCAACAACGGCGATACTCCCGTGCTGTATGTGCCGCGAGGCGGGTACTTGGAAAATGCCACGATTGCAGGCGCACGCTGGTATCCGTTCCCGGACGACACGTTCCAGCTGGCGCATCCGGTCTTCTTAGGAGTCGCCCCAAGCTGGAATGCGTTTGTGTCGTTTGGCTGGTCGCCGGGGCTGGTCGTTCGGGGCGGCTACTTCAGCGACCGCAGCTTCATCAGCAGCGGTGTGTTACCCAACTTGGGACGCTTATCATAATTATTATGCGGGCCACTCGGACCGCTTCCGCTACGACGATAGCGCGGGCTTTCGCCCGCGTGCGTTCCAGGGAGCCGGTGGCCGTGATTACCGGGGTGGCCATGTGTTCCGTGGCGCACGCGGCGGTCATCGGGGTCGCTAACCATAGGGGTCGCGCTTTCTTTCCCGGCTTTGCAAAAGCAAAGCCGGGATTTTGTTTTTAATTTGTTTTCTTCTGACGCAATGCCGCTCGTTTTCAAGTATAGTAACTTGCAGAGTGGCTGGCAGAAAGGAAAAACAGTGAAAGACGAGACCGACATCACGGTGGTGCTGGATCGCTCCGGCTCGATGGCGTCGGTGCGGGACGACACCATCGGCGGCTTTAACAGCTTTCTGGAAGAGCAAAAATCCGTTCCCGGCCTCGCCCGCGTTTCGCTGGTTCAGTTTGACGACAAGTACGAAATTGTCTATGAATGCCGGGACGTTCAGGACGCGCCACTTCTGTCCGCGCAGACGTTTGTTCCGCGCGGCTCCACGGCTCTTTTAGATGCCATCGGGCGCACCATGACGGCGACCGGCGTGCGTCTGGCCGCGCTGCCGGAAGAAGGGCGTCCCGAAAAAGTTCTGCTGGTCGTGATGACCGACGGCGAGGAAAACGCTTCGCATGAGTTCAGCGGCAGCCAGATATTTGACATGATTACCCATCAGCGCGAAAAGTATGCCTGGGAAGTCGTGTTTATCGGCGCGAACCAGGACGCCGTGGTCACCGGCGCAAGCTACGGCCTGCCCGCCGCAAGCGCTTTAGATTACGCCGCGACGCCTGCCGGGACGCGCCACGCCCTGAGTGTTCTGAGCAAAGCCACGTCTAAAATGCGGGGACGCAAAACGATGGAAAGCGCGGCGGAAGATTTCTTCAGCGCAGAAGACAAGCAACAGCCCGGATAAAGCCTTGCCGCGCAAGTTCCCCACCGCCGGATGCAGAAATAGCCCGGTATAACTAACAAAAGCCCTGCCGACGTGATCGTCGGCAGGGCTTTGCTCGTTCAGCTTACGTGTTATCTCACAACTTGCATATTATCTCAAGCGCGGACTTTCTTTTTAGCAAGCACCGCGCCGCCCAGCCCTAGAGCTAGCAGCAGACCGAAGGAAACTGTCGTGGAGGCTTCGGGAACCGCCGAGGAGACCACTAAAGAGCCTGTCGCCACCACGCGAGCTTCATTAAGAGCATTTGTCTGTGTCGCATACTCGCCACTGCCGCTAAAACCACCAGTCGGAGTGAGGTTGTAGCCTGGGGCCAGTGGATATACCCCTTTAACATCAGCGGGATACTCCGTGTTCAACAACAATGCAGTATAAGGATCAGGAAAAGTCGCGTCATTGTTCTGAAAGTCAAAGACGCCCCCGCCGAGGCCCTGTGGCTGTGCAACATCCGGCCCTGCTTGGTAATTGGCACCAGTAAAACTGTCCGTCACGCCATTCGTGGTCGTGATGTTGTAAGCGCCAAAGGTGTTGAAAACAGGGTTGTAGTTGAAGTAACCGAAGGCGACAGCCCCGTCGTTGAAAGTCACGTTGTTTAGCGTGTAGGTTAATGTAAAGTCTAAGCTCTGGGCTTCGGCGTGTTGTGCTGCACCACTGACTAAGAGTAAGAAGCCGCCATACATTAGTCCGAGGCGTGTCGTGCGTGAGAAGTGCATAGGAACCCTTTCTTGACAAGAAAATGAACTTCAGGTGCATCCCGATGCATCCCGAATTGAAGTAATCGTAACTATACCTGCTGCACAAACCATGCCAACCAAGCATAAATCGCAGGTTTCCGAAACAAGTTCAGAAAGATTAATTTGGAAGATGGCAAGGGGTGGCGAAAGGAAGACGGCTTGGCACGATTTATGCAGGGAAGCAAGCAACCCTTTCTTAGACGATCCTGACTTGTCGGCATCAATGCGGCACTGTGCGGCGCAACGGGAAGACGCCGCCCCATACCGGAAGAAACCCACAATTACGAAAGACACACAAATCAGGAGAACCACCGATGCCGATACGCCCGTTTGCCCCCCAAGACTACCCGGAAATCGCCCGCATCACCTGCGCCGCATTCCCAGAATACCCCGCCTCGCCCCAGGAAATGGAGTTCCAGGACACCCGCCGGGACCCGAAGTGCCTGCATCGCCGCTGGGTCGCCGAGGACGGCGGCGGCGCGGTGGTCGGCTTCGGCCAGTATGGGCAGCGGGCGGGTGCTTACCACCCGCGCCGGTTTCATGTCGACGTGACGGTGCAGCCGAGCCGTCAAGGGCAGGGCTTCGGCAAGGCGCTCTTTGCTCAGGTCATGGAAGCGCTCGACGCTTTTGATCCTCTGTCGGTGCGGACGATGGTGCGCGAGGACATGGCCCGGCCTCTGCGCTTTTTAGTCGAGCGTGGGTTTGGTGAAGACATGCGAGCGTTCGAGTCCCGCCTGGATGTGGCCGCGTTCGACCCGGCTCCCTATGCGGATGCCGAGGCGCGGGTGCTGGCGCAGGGCATTGTGTTCCGGTCGCTGCGAGAGCTGGAAGGCGCTCCCGGTCATACGCAAAAACATTACGAGATTTCCGAAGAACTGGCGGCGGATGTGCCGTCCCCTGAGCCGCACACGCCGATGGATAAAGCGGTTTGGCAGAGGCGGTTTTTG
>CAXTRL010000115.1:0-10106 GCA_964246575.1 uncultured Armatimonadales bacterium | reverse complement strand
CCCGGCGTTGAAGCCGTACTGGGCCAGGCGCTGGTTCCGCAGATGGTCCCGGCCCACATCGGCAAACGACAAAGCTCGCCCCCGCTCCAAAAGCAGCACGCGCTTTCCGGCTTCTGCCAGCAAAGCGGCGGCAACTCCTCCCCCAGCCCCCGCGCCGACAACAATGGCGTCATAATCTCTATTTGAGTCATAATGGGTCATGCCGTGACCTTGTAGCCGATCATCTGCCAGGCAATGCCGCCTCGGTTGCCGCCGCTGCCGGGGTCGGCATAAAAGCCTTCCATCACATGCGCCACCAGCAGGCGGAAGAACGCGCCGCGCACGCTGTCCTGTTCCAGCCGTGTCAGCAGGGCATTCTGCGTGTCCGCCGGCTGCAAGCAAAAACCCGGCGACTGCGCTTCAATTGCATCCAGGCCCATCTGATATGTGAGCAAAAAGCGCGGCTCGCGCGTCAGCAGCCGTGCCAGGTACTCGCCGACTCCGGCGTCCCAGCCGTTTGGGTAGTCGTCCGCCGGAACGATGCAGTTCACGAGCGTGTGCAGGATTTCAACTTGACGTTCATTGAGCGGTATTTGCGTCATAATAGCCTTGTTCGCCGGCGATGCCCTGAATTCCTTGCAACAGCTTTTTTGAGCCGCTTAGACAAAATAAGGGCGTTTTACAGAAAAATGCAGTATACTTTTGTAGGCGTTTCTTTTCCGCTGCCGCTGAGGGCAGCGCAAGGCTCCAACTTATGCCGCCGCAGGAACTATCTCCCATCATCTCGCCGGATCTGACTTTGCCGGAAACCCTGTGGAACACGCCGGGGGCTGCAAGCCGGGGGCTGGACCTCGGCGCGGCTGCCCTGCTGCTGCTGCTGTGCGCTCCGGTCCTGCTTTGGGCCGCGATTGCCGTAGCGCTGACTTCGCCGGGGCCGGTGCTTTACCGCCAAGAGCGGGTCGGGCGCGGCGGGCGGCTTTTCCAGATTTGGAAGTTCCGCACGATGTTTGCTGCCGTCCCAAGCCGCGCCGCACCCGAAGGGCCGCTGGTGACCGCGCAGGACGACCCTCGGATTACGCCGGTGGGACGGCATCTGCGCTCCTGGAAGCTGGACGAGCTGCCGCAGTTATTCAATGTGCTTCGGGGCGACATGAGCCTGGTAGGGCCGCGCCCGCAGGTGCCGCGTTTTGTGGACTGCTTTGACCCCGGCCTGCGGCGAGTGGCGCTGAGTGTCCGGCCCGGTATGACCGGGCCGACTGCACTGTTTTTCCGCCATGAAGAGTTTCTGCTGAGCGGCCAGCCCCAGCGGGAACAGTTTTATTTGTCGCAGATTATGCCGGTGAAGCTGCAAATGGACGCCGAGTACGTGCGCCGCCGCTCGCTGCGGTATGACCTGCAAGTTCTGGCGGACACCGGGCATCTGGTGCTGTCGCGCATTGCCGGCCGGGCCGGCCGCTCCGGCATCCCGGCGATTAACGAACTGCCTGCGCTGCAAGCCGCTGAGCTGGCCCGGCAAACTGCGGAACTCGCGCAGATAGCGACCATAGCGCGGGCCACCGCCGCGCGGACCGCTTAACACCAACGCCTATTTCGTATCGACACTTATTCTCATTTCAGGACTGACTATGCACCACCCCTCGCTTTTTTCCGTTCGCTTCTTTTCTGCCGGGCGCCGCTCCGCTCCGCTGGCTGCCGCGCTTGGCGTTTTAGTGGCCGCGTCCAGCCTTGTTCTGCCGCAGCGCAGCGCAGGACAAGACCCGCAGAACGGCCCGTCTTCTTACGGCTCCCCTTCTGCGGGCGATGTGTCCGGCGGCAATCCGCCTTATGACGCCGGGGCTGGCAGCAATGACAATGGGGACAATTCGGCGGGAAGCGCGTCCAACCCGCCGGTGGGGGTGGACACCAACGGCCATGCCGATGCCGTCGCCACTCGCAATGGGCGCACGACGCGCCCGCGTGTTCCCGCCGCGCCCGCCAACCCGCTTGTGCTGATTGACCCGACCCGCAGCCCGGAATCCGCCGGCACTTACGACCCGGACAGCCCTTACGGCCCGAATAATGTTTACGGCCCGGACAGCGCCCAAAGCAATCGCCGCCAGAACGATCCTCAAAGTCTTTACTTTAATCGGTCCTTGCCGCCGGCTCCTACCGGAAACCGCTCGATCCCGCCGGTTGTGACGATCCCGCCGCAAGATTACACCCTGCAAACCGACCCGTCGCTGCTCGGACAGCCGCGCTTGCGGAGGCCGCTGCCGCTGTTCGGCTATGACTTCTTCCTGCCTGCCCGGCAGATCATCCTCGCCCGCCGCCGCGCCCTGCTGCCGGCCCCGCCGCGCGTCAGCCGTTACGCTTACCCGCAAAGCAGCAGGCAAGGCCAGCCGCGCTCCGGCCAGCCGCCTGCCGGAAACAACGGCTACAACAGCAGCGGCTATAGTTACTACAATAGCCCAAACGGCGGTTCTTTGAATGGCAGCGGCTACAACAATGGCAGCGGTGACTATGACGGCAGCAGCGGTTCTGATGCGGCGCTTCTCGGCGCGGGCGCCGCTTACGGCGCGTCAGGGCAGCGCGGTCCTTCCGCTCAGTACGGCGCCCCTGGAAGCAGTAACGCCTCACAAGACGGCAGTCAGGGACAGTACGACCCGCAGGCAGGTCAGTATCCAAATGGTCAAGACCCAAACAGTCAGTATCCCAGCAATTCTTATCCTAACGGTCAGTACCAAAATAGCTCTTCGCGTGCTTCCAGCTCCTTTGATTCCAGCAGCGACCCAAACAGCGCCGGCTACGACCCAAATGCTTCCGGCGCAGGGGGAAGCGGCAACGCGATGAGCGGGGATGTGACCAGCACGACAATTCTGCGCCGCTCTCCCAGCGCCGGCTACGATGATCCGAGCGGCTACCCAAATACGGACAGCGGCCAAAGCGGGAACACCTACCAAAATTCAAGCCAGGCAAGCGGCGGGTTTCCCGGTGATGCGGCCCCGCTCGGCGGCGACGTTCAGTTTCCTGGCGATGAGGCTTTGCAAGGCACGGCGAATGCGGTTGTCGGGCAGGTGACCGACCCAATTTCGTCTACGCTGTACCGAAACGTGCTGGCTTCCCTGCCGCCGAATTATCAGCTCCAGCCGGGCGATCAGCTGACGGTGCGTTACAGCGCCCTGGCGCTGGCCCCGCGCGAGTTCACCGCAATGGTGGACCTGCAAGGCGGCGTTGAAGTGGAAGGCGTCGGCCGCATCTCCGTTGCGGGCCGAACCGCGTCCGAGGCCGAAGCTACGCTGCGGTCACGGCTCAGCCAGCTTTACCGGAACGTAGACGTTTCCATCAACCTGCGCCAGCTTCGGACCATCCAAGTGACTGTCAGCGGCGCAGCCTTTGCGCCCGGCACTTACACGGTACCGGCAACCGCAACCGCGTTCAATATCCTGAACGCTGCTGGCGGGCCGACGTCGGACGGCTCTCTGCGCGACATTCGCGTTCTGCGGAACGGCCGCCCTGCTGGGACACTTGACATCTATCCATTGATCGGCGCGACGGCGGCACGTCCCAGCGCAAAAAACGCCGACATTTCGCTCCAAGCCGGAGACATCATCTATGTTCCGGCCCGCTTGTCCCAGATCACCATTATCGGCGAAGTCCGCCAGCAGGCGGTGTATGAGCTGACGCCCGCCGAAAACCTGCGCGACGCGCTTCGTTATGCCGGCGGCGTCAAGCCGTCCGGTGTGGACCAGAACGTCCACATTGACACCGTCAACAACGGCACGGGCCGGGTGATTGTCGATGTCAACCTGCGCGACCGGGTCACTGTGGCGAAAACAAGCGTATACGACGGTGACACGATTGAAGTGTCTTCCATCCGCTCGATCATCACCAACCGCGTCACCGTCAAAGGCGCGGTCAACCAGCCCGGCGACTTCGCGCTGACGCCCGGCCTGACTGTGGGCGGCTTGATTGCGCGGGCACGCGGCATTGAATATGACACGTACACAAACCAAGCCGACTTGATCCGCTTGAACCCGGACAACACGACCACCCGCCTGCATCTTGATGTCGGGGAAGCGCTGAACGGTGACCCGACGCAGAACGTCCCGCTGAAGCGCTTCGACGTTTTACAGCTCTACACACGCCAGGAAGTTTCCTATATTGGCCGGCGGCTTGTCACGGTGCGCGGCGCGGTGCAGCGGCCCGGCCTGTACACCCAAAGCGACAACATGCGGGTCAGCGACCTGCTGCTGGACTCCGGCGGCCCCCTGCCGGATGCTTATCTCAACCGTGCGGTCCTGCTGCATCAGCGCGGCGATGGCACTTATGCCTACAACTACGTCAGCCTGCGTGATATAAACTCCGGCGATCAAAGCGCAGACCTGCCGGTTTTAGACAACGACATTCTTGCGATTTACCGCAACGGCGAGGCACACTTCACGCCGGACCACACGGTTAAGATTTTAGGCAACGTCGTCGCGCCCGGCTTGTACGCTCGCGGCGAAGGGATGCGGCTGAGCGACCTGCTGAAAGTCGTCGGCGCGTTCAAGCCCGGCGGCGGCACGCGGGTGACGGTCGCTCATGCCCGGCGTCCAGTGACAGACAAGGCCATCCAAGTGGCGTCCGCAGCCATTTCCTCCCAGACCGTGGATTACACGCCGCAGCAGACAGTAGCTTCGGGAACGGATCTCACGCTGCAAGACGGCGACGTGATCGCAGTGCAAGGCGACGGCAACTTGCAGGATCACCCTGCCGTCGTGACGGTAACCGGCCTGGTCAACCGGCCCGGCCCGATCATTATCCAGCAGGGAATGCGCCTGAGCGACGCCATCAAGCAGGCCGGCGGCCTGCGGTCCCAAGCCTTCCCACAGGGCGCGGAGTTTACGCGCATGTCGGACGCGCTTGCGACGCCGGGGCAGCTTGACCTGGCGACGGTTATCGCCCGCATGAGCGACATGCTGAACTTAAGTCAGCTTCAGCGCGAAAAAGCGAAATCTAACCTTGAGTTAATTCAAGCCGCCGGCACAGCGGCCAGCGGCTCGAGTTCGAGTATCGCGGGGCTTGGCGGCTCGTCCGGCAATGCCGCCAACCCAAACCTTGCGCCGCTGACGAATGCCCTGTCGCAGAACAGCCTGGTTTCCCCGGCACGGCTTTTGACCCTCAGCCAGCTTGAGCCGAACGGCGCGGTCGCAGTCCAGCTTGCCCAGGCGATCAAGCGCCCCGGCTCCATTGACGACGTGCTGCTTAAAGACGGCGACACGCTGGTCGTGCCGGAAATGCCGACTACCGTGCAGGTCGTCGGCGCGGTGTACAGCGGGCGCGGGGTCGTGTACCGGCCCGGCCAATCTATTGACTACTACGTCCGGCTTGTCGGTGGCTTCACGCCGGATGCGGCGACGGACCGGATTGAAGTCATTCATGCCGGCGGCGGCTTGATCCCGGCAGACAAAGCGGGCGCGTTGCAGCCCGGCGACCTGATCTTGGTGCCGACCAAAGTGCTGGCCGAGAAGATCAGCCGCAGCGGCAGCGGCTTCAGCGACTTCTTTCAGGGTCTTCTCGGCGGAGCGATCACGCTGAAAGTGCTGTCCAGCGTGTTTGGGCTTTGATGCAGCCGATTTGACAAGAGCCGGGGGTTTAAGATATAATGGGGCGAAGGAAAAACGCCTCCTCATGTATCTCCTTGCTGCTTGTATTTTACTGTCTTTCATTCGACTGTTCTTTAATTCGCTGCCGTGTGCTGAGACCATATAACGTGCTGCAAGACAAAGCATATCAAGACCAAGCGTACCTAGACACCCAGTCCATGCCGCAAGACAATGGGGTGCAGAATCATAAGGTGGCTGCGCCCCAAGACGAAATTATTATCGATGGAGCGCGTCTGCGCCGCGCTTTTCGCCGTCAGGGCCGGATCTGGCTTTGGGCAGGGCCTCTTGCCGTAACCGCAGCCGTGCTGCTGCTGGGGCTGACGACGCCGCGTACTTACACGGCAGCGACTTCGGTGGCGCTTCAGCAGTCTTCCGGCGGCAGTTCCACGCTTGCGCTGCTGACAGGCGGCGGCGGAACAAGCAAGCGCTATTTGGGCGTTCTGAAGAGCCGGGCTTTGGCGCAGACGGTGGAGCGGCATGTTCAGCTCCGGCAGTTATACGGCACGAAGACGTTCGGCACGGAAGACGCTGCCGTAGACTTTTTAACAAAAAGTGTCAAGCCCGACGACAACGCGGCCGACGGCTTGCTGTATATCGCGGTGTCGCTGCCGGCATCGCCCCGGCTGACCCCGCATCCGTCGCCGAGTGTTCCGCAAGTGGAAGCGGCGGCGGCGGACGCAGCCAACGATTATGCAAGTGCATTAAAAGAATATTATGCCACCAGCGATACCGATCAGGGTGCTGTTCTGCTGCGCGGGGCGGACCGGGAAGTGCGGCAGGCGCGGGCAAACTATGATGACGCCGTGGCACGGTCGCTGGATTTCACGCGCGGCCTCAGCCGCGTTGACCCGCGCTCGGCGCCGTCTGTGTCCGGCTCCGGTTCTTCAGACGGTTCTTCGAGCATCTCCCCGCGCGGCGGCACGGACGCCGAGACGGCAGCCGGCGGACTGGGGCAGCTTTACACGGCGCTGAACCAGGTGCAGGCGGATTTGCGGGCCGCGCAGGCTGTCCGGGCCGCCGGTCAGCAGGGAATTGGAAGCCAGCTTCGCGACCTGTCGGCAGTGCCGACCGATGATCCCCTGCTGGCGAACGCCCGCAGCCGCGTAACGCAAGATCAGCTTGCTTTCAACACGGCTTCGCGGCTGTATGGCCCGGAAAACCCGACAGTCATCCAGGCCCAAGCCCGGCTGACGGTAGATCAGGCGGACTTGGACCGGCAGGTGCAGGGCGTGAGGCGCAGCCTGACGACGCCGGACATCCGCAGCAACGAAGAAATCACCGGCCTGCTTGCGCGTCAAGCCAAGCTTACTCAGCAGATCGCGTCGGCTGAGCGGCATCTGGGCGTCAGCCGCCGCTTGTCCGGCGAAGCGGGCCGCTTGCAGGCCGAAGTCGGCATTCAGCTTGACCTGCTGAAAGCGACG
Organism: uncultured Armatimonadales bacterium; assembly: GCA_964246575.1. Taxonomy (GTDB): domain Bacteria; phylum Armatimonadota; class Armatimonadia; order Armatimonadales; family Capsulimonadaceae; genus JANXMY01. Next base: position 3,082 of record CAXTRL010000115.1, on the reverse strand, counting down.
CTCAGTGAAGCCGAGAAAATCAAGCTGGACAATGCGTCCTCGCTCAGCCGGATGACGGTAATTGACGTTGCCGTGCCGCCGAAAACCGGTGAGCCGGGCCTGTCCAAACTGGCCGCGCTTTGCGTGGCGCTGGCATTTTTGGCGTTCCTCGTTTCCGTGCTGTGGGAATACTTCCGCGCCGGATCAAAACCGGAGGCCGCCGGACCGCCGTCACTGAACGGCAGCGGAATGCTCGGTGCATCCGTCAAAGAAGACGCCGCGCTGAAAGCAGGGCAATCTGCATGAGTAAAAAGCAATGAATGTCGTCATACTGGCTGGCGGTCTTGGGACGCGCCTGGCCGAAGAAACAGAAATCAAGCCGAAGCCGATGGTTGAAGTCGGCGAGCATCCGATTGTCTGGCATATCATGAAGTCCTACGCGCACTATGGCTTTTCGGACTTTTTCTTGGCGCTAGGGTACAAAGGCGAGATTATCAAGCGCTACTTTTTAGACCATTATTCTTTGGGCGGCAGCTTGCGGGTGAACCTCGCCAGCGGGCGCATCGAAGATCTGGAAAAAGAAACCGAACCCTGGGTCGTCAATCTGATGGACACCGGCCAAAACACCCAGACCGGCGGGCGGATCAAGCGCTTGGAGCCGCATCTGCGCGGCGGCACATTTATGGTCACTTACGGTGACGGCGTGTGCGACGTTAATATCCGAAAAGTTTTGGAGTTTCACCGTTCGCACGGCAAGATTGCGACCATTACCGCCGTGCGTCCTCCGGCCCGTTTTGGGGGCCTCGTGTTTGAGGGCGATCTTGTGCGCGAGTTCAGCGAAAAGCCGCAAATCGGCGAAGGCTGGATCAACGGCGGCTACTTTGTTTTTGAGCCGGAAATCTTCGATTATCTGGACGGCGACGACACCTTGCTGGAGCTGACTCCGCTGGAGCGGCTGGCGCAGGAATCACAGCTTGTCGCTTACCGGCACGAAGGCTTTTGGCAGTGCATGGACACGCTGCGCGAGAAAAAGATCTTGGAAAGCTTGTGGCAGTCTGGGAAAGCTCCCTGGAAGGTATGAAAGTCTTGAATAGCGGGTTTTGGCAAGATCGCCCGACATTGGTGACGGGTGCGACGGGTTTAGTGGGCGGCTGGCTGGTGAAGTCCCTGGTGGCTGCCGGGGCCGATGTGGTTTGCTTGGTACGCGACTGGGTTCCCGACTGCGAGCTGGTGCGCTCCGGCGCTTTGGACAAAGTCAAAATTGTGCGCGGCGACATTGTCGATCAAGCGATGATGGAGCGGGCGCTCGGCGAGTACGAGATTGACACGGTCATCCATCTGGCCGCGCAAACCATCGTCGGCATCGCGAACCGTAATCCCGTTTCTACGTTTGAAGCGAATATTCAGGGAACGTGGTGCCTGCTGGAAGCCTGCCGCCGCTCTCCAAAGGTCAAACAAATCGTCATCGCGTCATCCGATAAAGCCTACGGCGACCAGGACGTGCTGCCGTATGACGAAACGACGCCTCTGCAAGGGCAGCACCCCTACGACGTTTCCAAATCCTGCGCCGACTTGATCTCTTACACTTACGCCAAAAGCTACGATTTGCCGGTGACGATCACCCGCTGCGGCAACTTCTACGGCGGCGGCGATTTGAACTGGAACCGCATCGTCCCCGGCACCATCCGCTCCATTTTGCGCGGCCAAGCGCCGGTCATCCGCTCCGACGGCTCGTTTGTCCGCGATTACTTTTATGTGGAAGACGGCGCGGCGGCATACATGCTGCTGGCGGAACAAATGGCGGCCAATCCGGGCTTAAAGGGCGAAGCGTTCAACTTCTCCAATGAGCTACAAGTGACCGTGCTGGAGCTGACGCAAAAGATTTTGGACGTGATGGGTTCTGATTTACAGCCGGATGTCCGCAATGAAGCGTCTAACGAAATCAAGCACCAGTATTTAAGCGCCGCCAAAGCCCGCCGGATGCTGAACTGGGAACCGCTGTACACGCTGGACGGAGCACTCCAAAAGACAATCCAGTGGTACACCGACTTTTTGACTTCTAAGCCGGGGTTGTAGAAAACCCGCGGCAGGAAGTGTCCTTCGGACAAAGATGCCCAGAGAAGAGGCTAATGTTAGCCTTGCTCCTCGTCCGAAGGACGTTTCTTTGCCGGGGTTTTCCACAACCCCGGCTTGTTCTGAAGCCTGATTTAGAAAGATTTGCAATGACCGCAAAAGCCGACGCGCTCCGGGCGCAGATTGCCGATTTAGTTGTTGAGTACCATGCCGAAGCCTTTGCGCCCCAGCCGTTCGTGCCGGGCGAAAGCGCCGTGCCGGTCTCGGGCCGCGTGTTTGACGCCGTAGACGTGCAGCATTTGGTGGACTCCGGGCTGGACTTTTGGCTGACCACAGGCCGGTTCGCCGCCCAGTTTGAGCGCGAATTCGCCCGCTTTTGCGGAGTCCGCAAAGCGCTTTTGGTGAACTCCGGCTCGTCGGCGGATTTAATTGCGCTGACGACGCTGACTTCCCCCACCCTGGGTGACCGGCGGCTGAAGCCTGGCGATGAAGTGATCACTGTCGCGGCAGGCTTTCCAACGACCGTGAACCCGATTATCCAGAACGGCCTCGTGCCGGTGTTCTTGGACGTGACCATCCCCGACTACAACCTCAACATTGACCAGTTGGAAGAAGCGCTTTCGCCGAAAACCCGCGCCCTGATGTTCGCCCACACGCTGGGTAATCCCGGCAACATGACCGCCATTTCCGAGTTCGTTAAAAAGCACGACTTGTTCTTGGTGGAAGACTGCTGCGACGCCATCGGCGGGACGTACAACGGTCAGAAAGTCGGCACGTTCGGCGACATCGCCACAGCAAGTTTCTACCCCGCGCACCATATCACGATGGGCGAAGGCGGGGCCGTCTTTATGAACAACGTCAAGCTCAAAGTCCTCGCTGAGTCGTTCCGCGACTGGGGCCGCGATTGCTGGTGCGAGCCAGGCAAAGACAACACATGCGGCAAGCGGTATGAGTGGCAGCTTGGCGATCTGCCCTGCGGCTACGACCACAAGTATACCTACTCGCACATCGGCTACAACTTGAAAGTGAC
>CAXTRL010000114.1:0-10112 GCA_964246575.1 uncultured Armatimonadales bacterium | reverse complement strand
TGTACAGCGTTTGTTCCTCTGAAAAGTCAAAATGGAACAGGCGCTTCTTTTGCTGTGTCTCGTCAAAAGTTCTTGACAACGGGCAGCAAAGTATGTTATACTGTGTGTTCGTGTGTTCCCCCTGGAGGTCAAAATTTGAAAGAAATTCAGCATACCGCAAAGCAGACCGCGCATGTGGTAGACGTCCCCAACCTCGTCGAACTCCAACTTGATTCTTACCGCTGGTTCTTGCAGGAAGGCCTGAACGAACTGTTCGACAGCTTCTCTCCAATCACCGATTTTACCGGCAATCATTCCATTTCCCTCGTAGACTTCACGCTCGGTGAGCCGAAATATGACATCAGTGAGTGCCGCGCCCGTGACGTGACGCTGGAGTCGCCGATCAAGGCTAAAGTGCGGCTTCAATCCGGTGCGAACGAAGTGATTGAAAGCGAAGTGTATCTCGGCGACCTGCCGCTGATGACCGACAAAGGCACGTTTGTCATCAACGGCGCAGAGCGCGTTGTTGTGTCTCAGCTTGCCCGTTCGCCGGGCGTCTACTTCAAGGACACGCTGGACTTCTCTGGGCGTCAGTTGTATTACGCCACGATTATCCCGAGCGAAGGCGCTTGGGTGGATGTGGAAACCGATGCCACCGACGCGATTACCGTGCGGATTGGGCAGACGCGCAAGTTCCCGATTACGACCCTGCTGCGGGCGCTGAACTTGTTTCCGGTCGCTTCTCCAAGCGGCGTTCAGTCGGTTGCCTGGGGCGAGCTTGCCGGCAAGCTGCTGGCGGAGCCTGTTGTCGACAAGTCGACCGGCGAAGTGCTGGTTGAAGCCGGCACGATCATGGACACGACCCAGCTTCGCCGCATTGAAAAAAGCGTGGACCAGGAAAACGATACGTTTGAAGTCGAGCTGCCGTCTACGCCCTGCAACACGACTGCCGAGATCATCCAACTGTTCGCCGAGCCGGAGACCATCGCGTCGCCGGGCCGCTCGACCCTGTTTGACCCAACCCGCGTGGAAGTGGAAGTGCTGGACTTCAACGACGACGGCACGCCCGCGCTTGACGCCGAAGGCGGCTACCGCAAGTTCAATCCGCGCAAGCGTGTCCCCTATGCGACGGCTGATCTGAAAGACGCGGCTGGCAAAATTATTGTCAAAGCCTACGACAAAATTGACCGGGAAACGGCCCGCAAGATCGAAGCCCTGGCGCTCGACGTTCTGGATGTCATCTACCTGAACAACTACATCGTGGCAACGCTGGACCAGGAAGGCTCGGCGGTTTATTCCAAAGAAACGGCCCTGCTGGACATCTACCGCAAAATCCGGCCCGGCGACCCCGCAACCCCGGAGTCGGCCCGTTCGCTGCTGAACTCGATCTTCTTTGACACCCGCCGCTATGACTTAGCCAAAGTCGGGCGTCATAAGATGAACAAAAAGCTAGGCTTGTCCCTGCCGCTGTCGTACCGCACCATTACCAAAGAAGATGTGATCGCGATTGCGCGGTACGTCGTCAAGCTGGCCGCTGGCGCGGGCAGCGTGGACGACATCGACCACCTGGAAAACAAGCGTGTTCGCTCTGTGGGTGAATTGCTTTACTCGCAGCTCCGTTTGGGCTTCCTGCGAATGGAAAAAGTCGCCAAGGAGCGCATGACGTCACTTGACACTGAGAACATTCTGCCGCAGGTGATTTTGTCGGTCAAGCCGATATCGGCGTCTATTAAGTCGTTCTTCGGCTCGTCGCAGCTCTCGCAGTTTATGGACCAGACAAACCCACTGGCGGAACTCACCCACAAGCGGCGCTTGTCCGCACTAGGACCGGGCGGCCTGTCCCGGCAGTCGGCGAAGCTTGAGGTGCGCGACGTTCACCACTCGCACTACGGGCGCATTTGCCCGATTGAGACGCCGGAAGGCCCGAACATCGGCTTGATCGGGTCGCTGGCCGTTCATGCCCGTGTCGACCAGTTCGGCTTTATTGAGACGCCGTACCGGCGTGTCATCGATAGCAAAGTGACGACCGACTTAGACTGGCTGCCCGCTGATGGCGAACATCACTACTTTATCGCGCCGGCGAACACGCTGCTGAAGCCCGACAATACGTTTGTTGATAAAAGTGTTCAGGTTCGCAACAATAACCAGTATCCGGTTATCGACGCAAAAAAAGTGGAGTATATGGACGTGTCCCCGCAGCAGATCGTGTCTGTCGCGACGGCCATGATCCCGTTCCTGGAAAACGACGACGCAAACCGTGCCCTGATGGGTGCAAACATGCAGCGTCAGGCTGTGCCGACCCTGCGCCCCGACGCGCCTTTGTGCAAAACGGGCATGGAAAAGCGGGCGGCAATTGACTCCGGCGCGGTGATTATTGCCCTGCGGGCCGGGACCGTCAAGCGGGTCACGGCGGAAGAAATCGTCGTCGTAGCGGATGAAGACGGCGGCGAGGATACCTACCGCCTGCTGAACATGCTGCGCTCGAACCAGGCAACATGCGTTACCCAGCGCCCGGTCGTCAACAACGGGCAGCGCGTTCGGGAGCATCAGCTTCTCGCGGACGGTCCCTGCACCGACGGCGGCGAACTGGCGCTAGGCCAGAACGTGCTGGTCGCGTTTACGCCGTGGAACGGCTACAACTTCGAAGATGCCATTCTGCTCTCGCAGCGCCTAGTGCGGGACGACGTGTTTACGTCGGTCCACATTGAGAAATACGAAGTGGAAGCCCGCGATACCAAGCTGGGGCCGGAAGAAATTACGCGCGACATCCCGAATGTCGGCGAAGATGCACTCAAAGACTTGGACGACCGGGGCATTATCCGCATCGGGGCCGAAGTCCGGCCTGACGACATTCTGGTAGGTCGTGTCGCGCCGAAGGGCCAGGGTGAACTAACTGCGGAAGAGCGGCTGATTATCGCCATCTTCGGCAAAAAAGCCGAAGAAACCCGCGATGTTTCGCTCCGTGTTCCGCACGGCGAAAAAGGCAAGATCGTTGACGTCAAAGTCTTCTCGCGCTTTAAGTACAAAGAGAAGGATCACGACGGCGTCAAGGGCCGCGTCTTTGACTTCTCCAAGCGGCCTGATTCGCTTTTTTCCGACGAGTGGGAAGGCGAACTCGACCGATTATCCGGCGATGAGCTGTCGGCAGGCGTCAATATGCTGGTGCGTGTCTACATTGCCCAGAAGCGCAAAGTCATGGAAGGCGACAAGATGGCCGGACGCCACGGCAACAAGGGTGTCATCTCGCGCATTCTGCCGCAGGAAGATATGCCGTTCCTGCCGGACGGCACGCCGGTTGACATTGTGCTGAACCCGCTGGGCGTTCCGGGCCGTATGAACATCGGCCAGATTCTGGAAACGCACTTGGCGTACGTCGGCAAGGCGCTTGGCTGCTCGTTCGTCAACCCGATCTTTGAGGGCGCGACCGAGGCCGAGATTTTGACCGACATCGGTAAGTTCGCCGAGTTCACGCGCTACGACGCGCTCCGAACGTATGTGGAAAAAGAGCTGAAGATTGACCTCGAAGCGGGCAAGAAGGACGGCGTTGCCGAGCTTTTAGCCAAGCTCGAAGTCAAACTCGGCGAGCTGTCTCCTCTGCGCTTGGAACAAGTCGCGGCCACGGTCGGCGCACCGCCTGCGGTTGACCTGCCGGACGACTACGACGGCGCACCGATGGACGAAGAAACTGCGCTGACAACCGTAGACGGCTATGATATTCATGCGATTGTCGAGCGGGTTCAGCAAAACGTCTGGCGGCGCAGCGGCATTGACGAGAAGTCCGCGAAGTCCTGGATTCGGGACGGCCTATCGGGCGACTGGTTCACCCAGCCGGTTACCATTGGCACGATCTACATGCTGAAGCTCGCTCACTTGGTAGACGACAAGATCCATGCTCGGTCTACCGGCCCGTACTCGCTGGTCACCCAGCAGCCATTGGGCGGCAAAGCGCAGTTCGGCGGCCAGCGCTTCGGCGAAATGGAAGTCTGGGCGCTGGAAGCCTACGGCGCGGCGTACACGCTTCAGGAGATTCTGACCATCAAGTCGGATGACGTTCTGGGCCGTGTCAAGACATACGAATCCATCGTCAAAGGCGATGCGATGCTGGAGCCTGGCGTTCCTGAATCGTTCAAGATTTTGGTCAATGAGCTTCAATCGCTGGGCCTGAAAGTGGCTGTGGAAGACGAAGACGAGAAAGAGATTGATCTAAAGGACAAGGAAGAAGACTACGGCGACAGCGAGGGCAGGGGACGCGGCCTGCGTCCGCGCCTGCCCCGCGCTGAATCCGAAGCCGAAGCCTTGTTCGGGGTGTAGGGATGGCCCCCACCCCCGGTGCTACGCACCGACCCCTGCCCCCACTTCGTGGGAGAGGGGTAAGAGTGCAGGAATGGTGACTAGCCTTCTTTTAACTTCCGGCTCCCCTCTCTCGTTCCGACGGGGGAGGGGTTGGGGGTGGGGGCGGCGTGTTTAAGGGAAACAATTACATGACAGATGCAAGTGCATTTGATAAAATCCGTATCGGGATCGCTTCGCCGGGCGAAGTCCGCAACTGGTCTTACGGCGAAGTCAAGAAGCCGGAAACCATCAACTACCGGACGTTCAAGCCGGAGCGGGACGGCCTGTTCTGCGAGCGCATTTTCGGCCCGGTTAAGGACTGGGAGTGCCACTGTGGGCGCTACAAGAAAGTCAAGTTTAAGGGCATCATCTGCGACCGCTGCGGCGTGGAAGTGACCCGCTCCAAAGTCCGGCGCGAGCGCATGGGCCATATCGAGCTGGCCGCGCCCGTCTGCCATATCTGGTATCTCAAAGGCGTCCCATCTCCATTGTCGCTGCTGCTGGACATCTCGCCGCGTCCATTGGAAAAAGTGCTTTACTTTGCGTCCTACATCGTGACGTATGTGGACCGTGGCCGAATCAACAACGAGATGGAAGGCTTCAAGATCGCGCTGGAACAGCGCGTTCAGGAACTGGAAGACCAGCGCGATGAAGACATCGAGCAGGCACGGGTAGACGCCGGCGCGGAAATTAAAGCTCGCCAGACGCCGCCGGAGCCGTCGGAAGAGGAAGAAGAAGTCATTGAAGGCATGGAAGCCGAACCCTGGCAGCCCTGGGACGAAGCGCGGATTGTAGACCGCAACAAGCACATGGAAGAAGAAATCAAGGACATCGAGAAGGACTCGCTGGAACAAATCCAGTCCCTGCGCGATGCCCTGACGCTTTTGGACGAAAAAGTCGAAAAGCGGATGCTTCTGATTGAAGACGAGTACCGCAAGCTTGAATCGCTGATGGACGTTCTTTCCGAAAAGCTCGATCGTAACCTGCGCCTCAACGACCCTGCCGGCGAGATTGTCCGGGCGGGCCTCGGCGGTGCGGCAGTCAAAGAGCTGCTGGAAGAAATCGATCTCGAAAAGCTGGCCGGTGAGCTGCGTCACGAGATTTCCTTGACTCAGGGGCCGCGCCGGGCGCGGGCCATTAAGCGGCTGGAAGTCGCCGAAGCGTTTATTTCGTCGAAGTCCCGCCCCGAGTGGATGATTTTGGACGCCGTACCGGTGATTTCGCCGGAGCTGCGCCCGATGGTCCAGCTTGACGGCGGACGCTTTGCGACGTCCGACCTCAACGACCTGTATCGCCGAATTATCAACCGCAACAACCGCCTCAAAAAGATCACAGAAATCCGTGCGCCGGAGTCTATCGTCAACCATGAAAAGCGGCTGCTGCAAGAGGCTGTCGATGCGCTGATTGACAACGGACGCCGCACCCGGCCTGTCGTCGGCTCGAACAACCGGCCCTTGAAGTCGCTGTCGGACATGCTGAAAGGCAAGGAAGGCCGCTTCCGCAAGAACCTTTTGGGCAAGCGCGTGGACTACTCGGGCCGGTCGGTCATTGTTGTCGGCCCTCGGCTGCTGCTGCACCAGTGCGGTTTGCCGAAGGAAATGGCGATTGAGTTGTTCAAGCCGTTCGTCATGAAGGCGCTGGTGGAGCGCGGCTACACGACCAACATCAAGACCGCCAAGCGCATGATTGACAAGCTGAAACCCGAAGTGTGGGACGCGCTGGAAGAAGTCATCCGGGAGCATCCTGTGCTGCTGAACCGTGCGCCGACCCTGCACCGCTTGGGCATTCAGGCGTTTGAGCCGGTGCTGGTGGAAGGCAAGGCGATCCAGGTCCATCCGCTCGTGTGTACGGCGTTCAACGCCGACTTCGACGGCGATCAGATGGCGGTCCATGTGCCGCTGTCGGCGTCGGCCCAAGCCGAAGCCCGGATTTTGATGCTGTCCACGCACAACCTGTTCTCGCCTGCCGACGGCCGCCCGATTGTAGCCCCGGCGCAGGACATGGTTTTGGGCGCATACTTCCTGACCGTGATGAAGCCCGGCGACCCGCAGTTTGACACGTTCGGCTCCCGCGCCGACGCCGAGCTTGCCTACGCCACTGACCGGATTGGCTTGCAGGACGCGGTTGATGTCGCTCTGCCAAACGAGCTGCTGCAAAATGGCAAGGGTCAGGGCAAGTCTGTCGTCCGCACGACGGTTGGACGCCTGCTGTTCATGGACATCATGCCGGACAACATGCACCCGTTCATCTTTAAGATGCTCGACGACATGTTCGCCAAGAAAGAATACAAGGGCAACGGCTTCGGCAAAAAAGACCTGGGGACGATCATCGCCCAGTGCCACCGCTTGAACGGCGACACGCGGACGATCCAGCTTTTGGACGAGCTGAAAGCCCTCGGCTTCCAGGAAGCGACCAAAGCGGGCATGACTGTGGCGATTACCGACATGGAAGTGCCGGAAAAGCGCAACCAGATCATTGTCGAGGCTGAGACGAATGTCAGCAAGCTGAACAAGAACTACCAGCGCGGCCTGATTACGGGCGGCGAGCGCAAAGAGCGGGTGCTGGAAGAATGGCAGAAAGCGGCAAAAGACGTCGGCGAAGCGATCTTCGAGACAATCAAGCCGACCAACCCGATCTTCATGTTCACCGACTCCAATGCGCGAGGCACACGCGGCCAGATCACGCAGCTTTCGGGAATGCGCGGCGTCATGTCTGACCCGTTCGGCAACATGATTGAAGACTTGCCGGTGAAGTCGAACTTCCACGAGGGTCTGAGCGTTCTGGAATACTTCGTGTCCACGCACGGCGCTCGGAAGGGCCTGGCAGACACGGCGCTTCGCACCGCCGACGCGGGTTATCTGACCCGGCGCTTGGTGGACGTGTCCCAGGAAGTCATTGTCCGGGCCGATGACTGCGGCACGGAGCTTGGCGTTTACCAAGAAGAGATTCGGGACGGCAACGAAGTGGTCGAAAAGCTCTGGGAGCGCATTTATGGTCGCTTCTCGCTGGACGACATTGCCTACCCGGCGGGTCATGCCAAAGCGGGTGAATTGATTGCCGCCAAAGGCGACATGATCACGCAGGACCTCGCAAAAGTCATCATGGACAGCGGCGTGAGGCGCGTCGGCGTCCGCAGTCCGTTCACCTGCGAGCTTCGCATGGGCATCTGCGCCCGCTGCTACGGCTTGGACCTTGCGAACTCCAAGCTAATCGAGCCGGGGGTCGCGGTCGGCGTCATCGCCGCCCAGTCCATCGGCGAGCCGGGAACACAGCTCACGATGCGGACCTTCCACTCTGGGGGCATCGCGCAGAAGCAGTTGACCGGCGTTGCCAACGTCCGCGCCCGCAAGCAGGAAGCCTTGAAAGAGCTGCACAACGACATTTCGCGCGGCTTGGTTTCCTTGGATTCCCAGGCGGAAGAGCCGACGGCGGCAGCCGCGCCAAGCGCCACCGGCGTTGACCGGGAGCGTGTCCGGGCCGTTCAGGCGGTCCTGAAAGTGCTGGAAGACCAAGTCGGCGGCCTGCTCCGGGTCGTGGAACTCTTTGAAGCACGAAAGCCGAAGGGCCAAGCGATTGTCACTGAGTTCTCCGGCACGGTCGCTGAAATCGAGCAGAAAGGTCTGCGGCGCGTTATCATCCACACGCCGTACCCGATTGAGGAAAGCACGGGATCGGCGCTATCCGGCGAAACGCTGGCCGAGGACTTGTATTTGGGGCCGCACGCCGACTCCGAAACGCTGGAAAAGATGACCCCGACTCAGGCCAAGCGGGCGACGGAGATTCCTGAAACGCTGGTGGCCGGCACCGAGCTGACCGATAAGCATGTCAAGAAGATCAAAGATGTCGGCATCACCGAAATCAAGGTCCGCAAGGCCATCTTGGTCCCATATCGCGGTCAGTTGCAAGTGAAGCAGGGCGATGTGGTTGAAGCGGGCGACCGTTTGACCGAAGGACCGCTGGACCCGCAGAAGGTCCTGGATTTGCAGGGCATTCGCGGCGTCTCAAACTACGTTGTCCGCGAAATCCAGGCCGTCTACAAGTCGCAGGGCGTGGACATCAACGACAAGCATATTGAAGTCATCGCGCGTCAGATGCTCCGCAAGCGGCGCATCAAAAACGCCGGCGACTCCGACTTCTTGCCGGGCCAGATGGTGGACAAGTTCGAGTTCATTGACGCCAACAAGCGTGTCAACGAGCGCAACGAGCCGGGGACCGAAGCGACCGCCGACTGGCTGCTGCTGGGAATCACCGAAGCGAGCCTTGCCACTGACTCGTTCCTGTCGGCGGCGTCGTTCCAGAAAACGACCCGCGTCTTGACTGAAGCCGCCGTGCGCGGCAAGAAGGACTCTTTGATTGGCCTCAAAGAGAACGTCATCATTGGACGCCTCATTCCCGCCGGTACCGGCCTGCCGCAGTACCGCAACATCGAGCCGCGCCTGGAAGGGCTGGATGACGCGCACCGCTACGCCGCCGTCGGCGCAGGCCGCGCGAACGGCAACGGAAACGCAACGACTGCGACCCGTGAACTGGACGAAGACGACATGGACGTTGTCCGCGAGATGACCGGCACTGCTGGAGCCAACATGTCTCTCCTGGCCGAGCAGGAAAGCTTGGGCGAAGTCAGCGAGCCGTCGGTCAGCACTGAAACCGAATAAGCGAACTGAGCATGAACGCCAAGAGCGCGAGGGGTTTATCCCTTCGCGCTCTTTTTCTTTGCATTGTCTTTTATAGGGGTAAGCCTTGCTCCTACAAAAAAATGGACGGTTTATTCCGTCCCGTACAGCCGGTCGCCAAAATCGCCCAGCCCCGGCAGTATGTATTTCCGAACATCCAGCTCCCGGTCCAGGCCCGCCGTGAAGATTGCTACATCCGGGTGGTCGGCGTTCAGCCGTGTCACGCCTTCCGGGGCGGCGACGAGGCAGAGCATCAGCACCCGACCTGCACCGGCGGCTTTGACGGTAGCAATCGCCTGGGATGCCGAGCCGCCGGTGGCAAGCATCGGGTCTAAAACAAGCGTCGTGCGCCCGTTCATGTCCGGCGGCAGCTTGGCGTAGTAGGCCGACGCAACGGCAGTCTGATGGTCGCGCTCCAAACCAATGTAGCCGACGGACACGTCGGGGAAGAACTCGACAATCGGGTCCAGCATTCCGAGGCCCGCCCGCAGGATCGGCACTGCCACAAGCGGGTTATCCAAGACCGGGCTGTCCAGCGCTTCCAGCGGCGTTTCAATGGCGCGGGGCCGCAGGGCAAGATGCTGGGTTGCTTCAATCGCCAGCATGACGGTCAGCCGCTTGGTCAGTAGCCGGAAGTTGGCCGGCTTGGTCGTATGGTCCCGCAAGTGCGTCAGAAAGTGCCGGGCCAGCGGGTGCGAGAGCGTGGTGATGTTCATAAGTCAAACACGGTCAAGAGCCAAGAGGAACCATGCCATGAATGGCATAGTCTTTATTTGGCTTCTCAGTTTGCACCTGCTTCGTGGTATTATCTTGAGTAGCCATGAACCTGCTCAATCCTCTCAATTTTTTGTGGGCCATCCCCTTGCTCGGCGGCATTGTCGCGCTGTGGATGCTGCGGCTCAAGCGGCAGGATGTGACGGTCTCGTCGCTGTATCTGTGGAACACGCTGCTTCAGGAAACGCAGGCCAACGCCCCGTTCCAAAAACTGCGCCGCAACTTGCTCCTGTTTCTGCAATTGCTGGCGGCTTTCCTGCTTGTCTTCGCGCTGGCCCGGCCTTTTGTCTACGGCGCAGGCGTCTCCGGGCATACGATTGTCCTGGTGCTGGACACGTCGGCGTCCATGAACGC